>NZ_JABXGG010000020.1:0-75777 GCF_022627875.1 Herbaspirillum sp. C7C8 | reverse complement strand
CTGGTAGCGCTGACGGTTCATGGATCGCCCCTTTTTGCGAGATCGACCCGGGCCGGATGCCTTATCGATTCGAGGCGCAGTCTATTTTCTTGTCTCTTTCTGAAATATCAGAAATGTCTCATTTCCGAGAAACTTAATGGCAGGGGTTTTGGCAGATTTGATTGCTTTCGAAGATCGGTTTTTTGATCTGATGAGAAATACCTTTGATAGCCTTCATGTCTCTTTCATTTATCCAAACGGCACTGAGCGGTATGACATGACGAACCGGCGCCGCAAGCACTACGTTCTCGACTCAGTCAATGCCAGCCCCTGCTGTCCGCACGGATATGGAAGTCCTGCCACCAGCGCTCGAAGCCATTGGTAAAATTCACCCCAATAACCGCCACTATCAGGAACCCTGATGAGAGAACTCAGCCTCGACCAGTTGCGCACGCTGGTCACCATCGTCGACCTCGGCACATTTTCGGCGGCCGCCAATGCGCTGCACCTGGCCCAGCCCACGATCAGCCTGCATGTCAGCGATCTCGAAGAACGCCTGGGCAGCGCCCTGCTCATGCGCGGCAGCCGTCGCGTACAGGCCACGGCGCTGGGCGCGCTGGTGATCGACCGGGCCCGGCGCCTGTTGCGCGATGCCGACGATCTGCTCGATATTGCCAGGAAGCATGTCGAAGGCAAGGTCGGCAGGGTCAGACTGGGCACCTCCACCGGCGTGGTGGTCAACCTGCTGCCACGCGTACTGCGACAGCTGGAGAACAGCTTCCCGGGCATCGATGTGGAGGTCAACATCATGGGCTCCAACGAGACCATGGCGCGCCTGCAGGAAGGCACGCTCGACATCGGCCTGGTCGCCATCCCCATCACGGCCTCCAAGGAAATCCAGATCACGCACTGGCGCAGCGACCGCATGATGGCCTTCCTGCCGGCCACCTGGAAATCGCCCGCCGCCATCAAGCCGGGCTGGCTGATGGACAAGCCCATGATCTTCAACGACGCCACCACGCAGATGTACCGGCTCACCATGGCCTGGTTTGCCGAGGCCGGGGAAAACCCGCGCGCGCGCATAGAACTGAACTACAACGAAGCCATGAAGAGCCTGGTCTCCGCCGGTTACGGCGCGGCCATCCTGCCGCTGGAACAGCCACTGGCCGCCGAGCTGGACCGCCACAAGGATGTGCGCATCGTGCCGCTGTCGCCGGTGCTCAAGCGCCACATCGGCGTGGCCCATCGCGCCCTCCCCAACCTGGACAAGGCCACCGTGAACGTGCTGGAGACAATACGGCAGTTCCAGCAGGCCTGACGCGGCGCGTGGACCGCAGGACGGTGCATTAAACACAGCTTAATGCTCGATTCACCGAGCATTAAGCACAGCGCAATCCCGATCTCCTATAGTCGATGCTCATCGACCTACCCTCTTCAGGAGTTCCCCATGAGCCTGGCTACCCTGCCCACGCCCGCCGCCTTGATCGACATCTCCCGCATGGAGCGCAACATCGCCCGCATGCAGCAGCGCATGGATGCGCTGGGCGTGCGCTTCCGTCCGCACGTCAAGACCACCAAGTGCCAGCAGGTGGTGCAGGCGCAACTCCAGGCCGGTGCGCGCGGCATCACCGTTTCCACCCTCAAGGAAGCCGAACAGTTCTTTGCTGCCGGCATTACCGACATCGTCTACGCCGTCGGCATGGCGCCCACCAAGCTGGGCCAGGCGCTGGCGCTGCGCCGCCAGGGCTGCGACCTCAAGATCGTGGCCGACAGCGTGGTCTGCGCCGAAGCCATCGTGGCGTTCGGGCAGGCGCAAGAGGAATGCTTCGAAGTCTGGATTGAAATCGACGTGGATGGCCATCGCTCCGGCATCGCCCCGGAAGACGCCACCCTGCTCGCCGTGGGCAAGGTGCTCCACGCCGGCGGCATGCGTATCGGCGGCGTGATCGCCCATGCCGGCTCCAGCTATGACTACGACAACGACGCCGCCCTCATCGCCGTGGCCGAACAGGAACGCGCCGGATCCGTGCGTGCCGCCGAGCGCCTGCGCGAAGCCGGCCTGCCCTGCGAGGTGGTCAGCATCGGCTCGACCCCGACCGCGCTGCGCGCCGAACACCTGCAGGGCGTGACCGAAGTGCGTGCCGGTGTCTATGCCATGTTCGACCTGGTGATGCACAACGTGGGCGTCAATACCATGGACGAGATCGCCCTGAGCGTGCTGACCACCGTGATCGGCCACCAGCCCGAGAAAGGCTGGGCCATCGTCGATGCAGGATGGATGGCCATGAGTCGCGACCGCGGCACGCAAGGACGCAGGCACGACTTCGGCTATGGCCAGGTCTGTACGGAAGATGGCAAGGTGCTGGAGGGCTATCTCATGAGCGGGGCCAACCAGGAACACGGCATCCTGTCGCGCCAGGGCAGTCCGGATGCGCAGATCGCAGAGCACCTGCCCATCGGTACGCGTTTGCGTATTCTGCCCAACCATGCCTGCGCCACCGGGGCGCAATATCAGGAATACCGGGCCATCGCCGCCGATGGCAGCGTGGCCACCTGGCCGCGCTTCAACGGCTGGTAAGCGCGCCGCCCTTGAGGCCGCTGCCAAACCAGGACTGCGCCAGCGCCACCCAGTAACGCACGCCTTCTTCGATGATGTCGTCGTTGAAGTCGTAGTGCGGGTGGTGCAGCGAATGCGAGGCGCGGTCCTGCGGCGCATTGCCGATCAGGACATAGGTGCCGGGCCGCTCCTCCAGCATGAAACCGAAATCCTCCGAGGTCATGTTGGCCGGGATGCCGGTACGGATGCGTGCATCACCGAAGGTCTGGCGAATCACCCTTTCACAGAAGTCGGTCTCGGCCGGGGTGTTGATGGTGGCCGGGTAGTACTGGAAGAATTCCACCTCGACCTTGGCCCCATAGGCGTCGGCCAGCGCATGGCACATGCGGCGGATGTCTTCCTGCAGCTTCTGCTGCAAGGTGGAGGACAGGGTGCGGATGGTGCCGCGCAATTCGGCGCGGTCCGGGATGACGTTATCCGTATCGCCTGCATGGAACATGCACACCGAAATGACGGCAGGGTCGACCGGATCCTTGTGGCGCGCCGCGATGGTCTGGCACTGCAGCACCATGGAGCAGGCCAGCGGGATCGGGTCCAGCCCCAGGTGCGGCTGGGCCGCATGGGCGCCCTTGCCGGTGATGGTGATCTTCAGGCGCGAACCGGCAGCCATGATGGGACCGGTGCGCAGGCCGAACTGCCCGGCCGGCAAGCCGGGCCAGTTGTGCATGCCGAACACGGCTTCGGTCGGAAACTGCTCGAACAGGCCGTCATCGATCATCTTGCGCGCTCCCGCCCCGCCCTCTTCCCCCGGCTGAAAGACGAAGTGCACGCTGCCCGGCAAAATCGGCTGCTGCTTGAGTACGCGTGCCGCGCCCAGCAGCATGACGGTGTGGCCGTCATGGCCGCAGGCGTGCATGATGCCGTGGCTGCACGAGGCGTGCGCAAAGTCATTGGCCTCGACGATGGGCAAGGCATCGAGGTCGGCGCGCAGCACGATCCCGCGTTGCGGATCGCTGCCCGGCAGGCTGGCCACCACGCCGGTGCCGCCCAGGCCGCGCGTAACCTCATAGCCCAGCGCTTGCAGCTCCCGCACTACCACGTCGGCGGTGCGATGTTCCTCGAAACGCAGCTCGGGATGCGCGTGCAGGTCGCGGCGCAGGCCGGCCCAGTGGGCGCGGTGCTGGTGAAAGGTGTCTTGCGGATGTTCGGTGTGTTCCATGATGCTCATGTGTTCATACCGTCGTAACGGCGGTGACGAAGGCGATCAGACGTAGTAGCCCAGGATCGATTTCACTTCCATGTATTCCTCCATGCCTTCCACGCCATACTCGCGCCCGTTGCCGGACTGCTTGTAGCCGCCGAAGGGGGCCTGCGGGTCCCAGGCCGGATAGTTCAGGTGCACCTGGCCGGACTGGATGCGGGCGGCCACGGCGCGCACCTGGTCCTTGTCGGTGCCCTGCACGTGCGCGCCCAGGCCATAGACGGTGTCGTTGGCGATGGCGACGGCCTCCTCCACGGTGTCGTAGGGCAGGATGGCCAGCACGGGTCCGAAGATTTCTTCCTGGGCGATCACCATGTCGGTATGCACGTCGGAGAAGATCGTGGGCCGCGCATAGTAGCCCTGCTCCAGACCGTCCGGACGTCCGGCACCACCGGCCAGCAGGCGCGCGCCATCCTGCATGCCGGCCTCGATCATCTGCTGCACCCGCAGGAACTGCGCGCGGTTGGCCAGCGGGCCGTGGGTCGTCGCGGCATCGGTGGGGTCGCCCACCTTCATCTGGGCCAGCGTTGCCAGCGCCAGTTCATGCACGCGATCCAGCGCCGCGCGCGGCACGATCAGGCGCGTGGGCGCGCTGCAGGACTGGCCCATGTTGCGGAAAGCGGCCGCCACGCCGGGCGGAATGGCACGTTCCAGGTCCGCATCGGGCAATACCACATTGGGCGACTTGCCGCCCAGCTCCTGGGCCACGCGCTTGACGGTGACGGCTGCGGCCTGCGCCACCAACACGCCGGCGCGGGTGGAGCCGGTGATCGAGATCATGTCCACCTGCGGATGCGAGGACATGGCCGCACCGACCTCGGGACCGCTGCCATTGACCAGGTTGAAGACGCCAGCCGGAATGCCGGCCTCATGCACGATCTCGGCAAACAGCAGCGCCGACAGCGGGGAGAGTTCGCTGGGCTTCAACACCACGGTGCAACCGGCCGCCAGTGCCGGGCCAACCTTGGCGGTGATCTGGTAGATCGGCCAGTTCCAGGGCGTGATGAGGGCACAGACCCCAATCGGCTCGCGCACGATGGCCGTGGTGCCGCGCGGGCGGATGAAGGGGTAATCGGCCAGGTTGTCGCGCGCCACCCGCAGGTGTTCGGCGGCCAGCGGCACGTGGGCGGTGCGGGCATAGGTGATGGGGGCGCCCATCTCCAGCGTCAGTGCCTGCGCGAACAGCTCGGTACGTTCCACCAGCAGCGCATGCACCCGGCCCAGCAGTGCGGCGCGCTCCAGCGGCGAGGTCGCCGCCCAGGCGGCAAACGCCCGGCGCGCGGCCTGCACGGCCTGGTCCACATCGGCGGCGTTGCCCAGTGCGATCTCGCAGACGCGTTCCTCCGTGGCCGGCGAAACCACGGCAGCCACTCCCTCGCCTTGCGGGCGCTGCCATTGGCCATCGATGTAGAAGTGATCCAGGCGGCCGTTGCGCTTGAGGTGCGCCAGCGGGGAGACGGTGTCGGTGGAAGCGGTGCGGGTCATGTCGGGTTGTCCTTGTGTCGGGGTTGGTTGCGCGTGCGGCGCAGTGTCACAGCAGTGCCGTGGCCTCCACCTCGACCTGCAGGCCGAAGTGCAGTGCCGGGACCGGCACCACGGCGCGCGCCGGGCGGGCGCTGCCGGCCCAGCGTGCGTAGATCTCGTTGAAGGCAGGCCAGTGCGCCACATCGGTGAGATAGATGCGGACCTGCAGCAGCTTGCCGATATCACTGCCGGCACCGGCGAGTGCGGCTTCCACATTGGCCAGCACCTGCTGGGCCTGGACCTCGAAGCTGGCCTCTGTGAGCTTGTGCCCGCTGGCATCGATGGGCAACTGGCCCGAGATGAAGACCATGCCATTGCCGAGGGCGACGTGGCTGTAGTGGCCACCCGGTGTGGCCAGGCCAGTCGGGTTGAGGGTGACGGGGGTGGTGTGTACGGTGTTGTTCATGATGGGCCAGGCTGAAGTGGAAGGAAGGCCGGTCAGGATAACCGACGCATTTCCTGTGATGGACTGTAGCCAAAACACTTTCAGCGATGTTTAATGTTCGTTCAATTCACCATTAAGAGGTTTTTAATGCTGCAACTCGATGACATGCAGCTGCTGCGTGCCCTGGGCTCGGCCAGTTCGCTGGCCGGTGCTGCCCGCCTGCTCGACCTGACGCCGCCGGCAGTGACGGTGCGCCTGCAGCGCATCGAGGACCGCGTCGGTGTGCGCCTGGCCAATCGCGCCGCGCGCGGCTTCGCGCTCACCGACGAAGGCCAGCGCCTGGTGCAGGAAGCCATGGACATCCTGGAGCGCATCGAATCCATCACCGCCAGCGTCTCGCG
The DNA here is from genome assembly GCF_022627875.1 of Herbaspirillum sp. C7C8. Taxonomy (NCBI): domain Bacteria; kingdom Pseudomonadati; phylum Pseudomonadota; class Betaproteobacteria; order Burkholderiales; family Oxalobacteraceae; genus Herbaspirillum; species Herbaspirillum sp. C7C8. The sequence continues at coordinate 69,670 of NZ_JABXGG010000020.1, read as the reverse complement.
CGAATCGGATCGCGGGGCCGGCGGCAACCTGGCCAACGTGAGCGGTTCGCTGCGCGTGGTCGCGCCCTTCGGCTTCGGGCGTCGCTACGTGGCACCGCTGATCCGAGATCTGCACCGCAGCCATCCTAAGCTGAACATCTCGCTGCTGCTGGCCGAAAGCCCGCTGGCGGCCTCCACCGGCGCTGATGCCATCATTTCCATCGGACGCGTCAAGGGCTCTTCCTGGGTCGGGCACTTCCTCGCGCCCAATGCGCGCTTGCTGTGTGCCGCGCCGGTGCTGGCCAAACGGATGCAGCGCATCAAGCATCCTTCCGACCTGGCCGATTATCCCTACCTCAGCCTGCGCGAGAACGACGACGACCTCAGCCGCCTGCGTTTCACGCCCGTCGACAGTGCTGGCCGCCGCACCGGCAAGGCGCTCACGGTCAAGCTCAATGGGGCGCTGTCTTCCAATGACGGCACCATCACGCGCGACTGGGCGCTCGATGGCGAAGGCTTCGTGGCGCGTTCCGAATGGGATTGCGCACACCTGGTGGCCGATGGCAGCCTCAAGCGCGTGCTGCCCGGCTGGCAGCTCGATCCCGCACCCATCATGGCGCTGCTGCCGGGCCGACAGGGCCTCACGCTGCGCCAGCGCGTCTTCCTCGATGCCGCCAAGCGGGCCTTCCAGCCCGTGCCCTGGCGGCGCTGAACTGCTTCAGAAATCGGCCACCTTGCCCCAGGACGAATCCGAAAAACGACTGGGGTGATAGGGACGCGGATCGACAATGGGCTCCACACCGCTGGCCAGGTCCGCGATCAGGTGGCCCGCGCCCGGCCCGATGCCGAAGCCGTGACCGGAGAAACCGGCCGCCAGGATCAGGCCCGGTGTCTGCGGCAGCTCGCCGATGCCCGGCACGCCATCAGGCGTGCTGTCCACATAACCGGCCCACGTATGCGTGACCTTGGCCTGCGCCAGCTGTGGCAGCAATTCGACGGCGCGGCGATGGGTGGCGCGGATCGAGACCGGATCGGCCGACGCATCCAGGATGCGCATGCGTTCCATGGGCGTGGGCGCATCCATGCGCCAGCGCGACAAGGTCTCATGGCCGCTGCGCCAGGCTTCCAGCCCGCCCGGCGACAGGCTGCGCCAGCGCTTGGCGAACATCGGCAGGAACTGCGGCGAGAAGCGCAGGAACTGCATGGTCGGATCGACCCGCGCACGGCCACTGATGGCCAGCGCGTACGAGCCATTGCTGCGGCGGGTGACAGCGACGCCCGAGGTGTAGAGCGCGCCCGGCAAAGGCTGCTCCATGGGCGCCACGCTCATGATGGATTGCCGCACCGACGCCTGCGGGAAGCGTATCCCCAGCTGATGGCAGAACGACGAAGCCCATGCACCACCGGCCATGACGGCCACCTTGGTCTTGATGACACCGGCTTCGGTGATCACGCCCGAGACGCGGCCACCTTCGGTTTCGATGCCACGTGCGGCGCATTGCTGGATCACGTGACCACCCAGCTTCATGATGGCACGTGCCACGGCAGGTGCCGCCTTGCCCGGGTCGGCGGTGCCGTCGGTGGGCGAGAAGACGCCGCCTTTCCAGGCGCGTCCGGTGGCGTGGCCACGTTCGGCCGCCTGCTTGGCATCGAGCATGTAAGTGGTCACGCCGGCGGTCTTGGCGAAGTCGCCCCAGGCTGCCCAGCGGGCGATTTCTTCATCATCGTTGGAGAGATAGAGCAGGCCGCAGCGCGTGAAACCGGTATCTTCACCGGTCTCGGCGGAGAACTGTTCCCACAGGTCGATGCTCTTGGTGGCCATGGGCAGTTCGCGCGCGTCGCGGTTCTGCTGGCGGCACCAGCCCCAGTTGCGGCTGGATTGTTCGGCACCGATGCGGCCCTTCTCGACCACTGCCACCGAGATGCCGCGCTTGGCCAGATAGTAGGCGGTGAAGATACCGATGATGCCGCCACCGATGACGACCACATCGGCCGAGGCCGGGGGAATCGTGGGACTCTGGACCTGTACGAGCGGGGGTGACATTTTACTTGCCTCCTTCGGCCGGCACGGTCTGCACCACGTAGAACTTGGCTACGCGCTGGCTGCTCTCCCAACCGATGGCCGCACCCAGCGACACGAAGACGGCATCACCCCGCTCGACGGCCACCACGCTGCCATCGGGTTCGGCAAAGCGCACGCCGCCATCGAGGATGTGCATGAATTCATTGACCGGATGGGCACGCACGATGCGGTGATAAGGGGTGGAATCCCAGGTGCCGATCTTGCAGCCGATGGAGCTTTCATCGATCACGTTGTCGCTGCGGCAGGTGGGTACCTCGCCCAGCAGGATTTCCTTGGGCAGCGAATTGGCCGAGGGCTTGAAATTGGCCTCGGCCACCAGCGGGAATACGCCCGGCTGCACCGGGTGCGGGCAGTCGGCGGCACAGAACACCACCAGCGTGGGCTGTCTGGCCGAAAAGCGTACGGTGGCGCCGGTGGCAATGACCACGCCGCTGTCAGGTTTGAGCACCAGGGGCGCGGCGCCTTCGGTTTCGATGGTCAGCTCGCCTTGCACCACCACCAGGGTTTCCTGGTGCGGGAAGCGGGCGATGTCGAGGCTGCCTTCGAAACGCAGGCGGCCTGCGCTCATGCCGCCAATGCCCTGCCAGGCAATCTCGCGCATGGCGGCGAAGGGGTCGGAGGCGCCCAGCGCGCCCGGATGGAATGGGGTGGATACGGGGGTGCCGGAGGCACGGTACAACACCAACGCTGCAGTCATTTTTTCTCCTGTTTCCTTGGGGTGGGCGGGACCGTCCGGCCAGCTCGGCTGATCTCTTGCAGTCCTGCCCGAATCTCTTCTTCATGTCAGACGATGCTACGGCGCCGGCATGTGGCTGTGATTAATGCTCTTCGAATCCAGCATTAAGCCTGGCTTAATGCTGTGAAGCTGCCTCACCCGCCCGGCTTGGCCAGCCGCCAGGCAGCCAGCGGGTGACCACGCGGGGATCAGACCGTGATGCCCTCCACCGGCACCAGCGGCCTCTGCGACTGCTGCAGATCGGCATCCGAGCGGTGACAGAGAATCTCTCCGCCATGTTCCATATTGCGGCGGCGTGGCGGCACCACGTTGCACACACCATCGATGCGCTGCGCACAGCGCGGCAGGAAGGCGCAGATCTCGGGGGAAGGATCGACCGCACCGATGGGCGGCAGCTTGTGCTGGCCGGCGCCGGCCACCTGCTCCAGCCAGCCTTGCTGCATGGCCGGGACCGACGACAGCAGCAGGTGCGAATACGGGTGATAAGGCGGTGCCATCATCGCTTCGCGGGGGCGGTTGGCCACCATGCGGCCGGCATAGAGCACCACGATGTCGTCGCAGATGGCGCGCACGGTGCTGATGTCGTGGCTGATGAACATGTAGGACACCTGCAGCTCGCGGCGCAGTTCGGCCAGCAGTTCCAGGATGGCGGCGGCGACCACGGTGTCCAGCGCCGAGGTCACTTCGTCGCACAGGATCAGGTCGGGCTTGGCGGCCAGGGCGCGGGCCAGGTTCACGCGCTGCTTCTGACCGCCGGAGAGTTCGGCGGGCAGGCGGTCGATGACACTGGAAGGCAGCTTGACCAGATCCAGCAGTTCGGCCGTACGGCGGCGCATGGCATCGCCCTTCAGGCCGTGATAGAAGGACAGCGGACGGTTCAGGATGCGGCCGATGGTATGCGCCGGATTGAGCGCCGTGTCGGCATTCTGGAACACGATCTGCACACGGCGGAATTGTTCGCGGGTGCGGCCTTCGAGCGTGGGCGAGAGATTCTCGCCATCGAGCTGGATGCTGCCGCGCGCCGGCTCGATCATGCCGGCCACGGCGCGCGCCAGGGTGGTCTTGCCGGAACCGGATTCGCCGATGATGCCCACGGTGCTGCCGCGCTGGATGGTGAGGTTGATGTCGTCCAGGATGCGTACGCCCGGCAGGCCCAGGCGATCCGGCGCACCGTAACCGGCGACCAGGCCGCTGATGCGCAGCAGCGGGGCCTTGGCTTGTGCCGGCACGGTCTCTGGCAGGATCTCGCGCAGTTGCACCACGCGTGCAGCGGGGCAGGCAGCGGCGATCAGGCTTTGCGTATAGGTATCGGCGGGCGCATGCAGCACCTGGCCGGTGCTGCCGACTTCACGCACGGCGCCATCGCGCAGCACGATGATGCGGTCGGCCATCTGCGCCACCACGGCCAGGTCGTGGGAGACGTAGACGGCGGTGGTGCCGATTTCCTTGACCACCTTCTTGAAGGCGCGCAGCACTTCGATCTGGGTGGTCACGTCCAGCGCCGTGGTGGGCTCGTCCAGGATCACCAGCTCCGGGTCGGTGATCAGGGCCATGGCCGCCATCACGCGCTGGAGCTGGCCGCCGGACACCTGGTGCGGATAACGTTCGCCGATCTTGTCGGGGTTCGGCAGGGCCAGTGCGCGGAACAGCTCGACCGCCTTGCGCATGGCGCTGGCCTTGTCCATCACGCCGTGCTGCAGGGCACTTTCGATCACCTGGTCCATGAGCGTGCGGGCCGGGTTGAAGGCGGCCGCTGCACTCTGGGCGATGTATGCCACGTGGTGGCCGCGCATGGCCAGCAGGGCCTTCTCATCCATCTGGTCGATCTGGCGCTGACCGATGCGCACCTGGCCACCGGCAATGTGGCAGCCGGCGCGCGCATAACCCAGCAGGGATAGCGCAATGGTGGTCTTGCCGGAACCGGATTCACCGATGAGGGCCACGACTTCGCCCGGCGCCACGGTGAAGCTGACGTTCTTGACGATCTCGACCTCACTGCCGTCATCCTTGCGGGCATTCACGCGCAGGCCCTGCACCTCCACCAGTGGCCGCTGCGCTGCTGCGCCAGCCGCACCGCCGGCACCGGCGCCGTTTTCCTTGCCGAGGAAGATATCGAATTGCTTCACGGGCTTACTCCTTGGCAGCGCGCTTGCTGCGCAGGTTATCGATCAACAGGTTCACGCCGATGGTCAGCGAGGCAATCGCCAGCGCCGGCATGATCACCGCCAGGGCACCCTCGCCCAGGCCGGAAATGTTTTCGCGTACCAGCGAGCCCCAGTCGGCGTCCGGCGGTTGCACGCCCAGCGAGAGGAAGCTCAGGCCCGACAGCAGCAGCACCACGTAGACGAAGCGCAGACCGAAATCAGCCATCACGGGACGGATCATGTTGGGCAGCATTTCCACCGTCATGATGTACCACACGCCCTCGCCGCGCGCCCGTGCGGCCTGCACGTATTCCATGGCCTGCACGTTGACTGCCAGCGAACGCGCGATGCGGTAGGCGCCGGGCATGTAGGTGATGGCGGCGGTGAGCACCAGCAGGAACATGGAGGAACCGAAGGTGGCCACCATCATCAGCGCGAACATCTTGCTGGGAATGGAGATCAGGGCATCGAGTGCACGGCTGATGACGGCATCGCGCCAGCCGCCCGAGAAGGCCGCGAACAGCGCGATGGCCGTGCCGGAGAGGCTGGCCACCAGGGTCGACAGCAGGGCCAGGCCGATGGTGGCGCGGGTGCCGAAGAGGATGCGGCTCAACATGTCACGGCCCAGGTAGTCGCTGCCCAGCAGGAACTTGTGGCTCATGCCGGAGAACACGTCGGTATCGACGATGGCGGTAGCGTCATAGGGCGAGAGGCTGGGGCCGATGATGGCCATCAGGATCCAGAAGCCGACGATGGCCATGCCGATCCAGGCCATGGTCGAGTGGCGGCGTACGCGCCTGGCCGGTGCGGTGGCCGCAGCCACAGGCGCGCCGGCTTCGCTGCCGGTAGAGTCGTGGAGAGCTTTCATCGGGTCTTCAACCTTGGATTGGAAACAATGGCCAGCACATCGGCGGTGAGCACCAGCAGCAGGTAGCCGGCGCAGAAGATCATGGAACAGGCTTGCACCAGCGGCATGTCGCGGGTGGTCACGGCATCGATCATCAAGGTGGCGATGCCGGGGTAATTGAAAATGCTTTCGACGATGATGACACCGCCCAGCAGGTAGGACAGGCTCAGCGCCACCGCATTGGCAATCGGCCCGATGGCGTTGGGCAAGGCATGGCGCAGCACGATGCGGGTGCGCTTGACACCTTTCAACAAGGCCATCTCGGCGTAGGACGAGCGCAACTGGTCGATCACGGCGGCGCGCGTCATGCGCGTCATCTGGGCCACGATCACGCAGCACAGGGTCAGCACCGGCATGGCATAGGCCTTGACGAAGGCACCCAGGGTGTCTGCATCGCCCACATGCGACAGGGCCGAGAGCCAGCGCAGCTTGACCGCGAAGATCATCACGGCCACGGTGGCCACCAGAAATTCCGGCACCGACACCATCGATACCGCACTGACGTTGACGGCGCGATCAAAGAAGGAACCGCGATACATGGCCGAGAAGATGCCCAGGAACAGCGCCAGCGGCACCGACACCAGGGCCGTCACGGCGGCCAGCATGAGCGAGGCCGGCAGGCGGCCGCCAATCATCTGGGCCACCGGCACATTGTTGACCAGTGACATGCCGGGATTTCCTGACAGCAGATTGCCCAGCCAGTGCGCGTAACGCACCGGGGCCGGCAGATCCAGACCATATTGCAGGCGCAGTGCGGCCACCGTCTCGGGCGTGGCCGCCTGGCCCAGCGCGGTCTGGGCGGCGTCGCCCGGCAACAGGTTGGTGATGAAGAATATGCCGGCCGAGACCAGCAGCAGCGTCAGCACCGCCTGCAGGAGGCGACGCACGATCAGACGCAGGACCATTCCATTCATAGCTTTCCTCGGTAACGAGTGGCGGGGCCGGCCATCAAGATGGACCGGTCCCGCGCGACTTCTACTGACAGCGTGCGTCAGGCGTGAGACTTTCCCGTACTCACGCGTCCAGCCAGACGTACTCGGCGCAGGTGTAGTTCATGAACGCACCCAGCGGCACCGGATCGATGCCCTTGACCTTGGTGCTCATGCCTTCCAGATTGATGATGAAGACCGGGATGCCCAGGCCGCACTTCTCGTGGATCATGGTCTGCAGGTCGGCATACATGGCTTTGCGCTTGGTGAAATCGGTCTCGCCGCGGGCGGCCACCACCAGCTGGTCGAACTGCGGATTCTTCCAGCCCGATTCGTTCCACTGTGCATCCGACTTGAAGAACTGCGTGAGCAGGATGTCGGCGCTGGGGCGCGGATTGATGTTGCCGAAGCCGACCGGCACCTTCATCCACTGATTGGACCAGTAACCATCGGCAGGCACGCGCTTGACATCCAGTTTCAGCCCGATCTTGGCGGCGCTCTGCTGCATCAGCACGGCCATGTCGACCGAACCGGTGGCGGCCACCGAGGCCACGATGGGGATGGTACTGCCCAGCACGCCGGCCTTCTCCAGGTGGAACTTGGCCTTGTCCGGATCGTAGGGACGCTGCGGCAGGCCGGCAAAGTAGAAGCGGTTGGTCGGGTCGATCGGCTGGTCGTTGGCGGTGACGGCATAGCCACGGAAGGCGGCCATCTTGATCTGTTCGCGGTCCAGCAGGTACTTCATGCCCAGGGTGAAGTCCATGCTGTTGCCCGGTGCCTGGTCCTGGCGGATGACCAGGTCGGTGTACTGACCCGACTTGGTTTCCATGACGGTGTAGCCCGGGGTGCCCTTGACGCGACCGGTGGAGCGGGCGTTGACGTCGTTGATCCAGTGCACGTCGCCGGAGAGCAGCGCATTGACGCGCGCGGCTTCGTCGGGGATGCCGAACAGTTCGACTTCGTCCAGGTAGGGCAGGCCCGGCTTCCAGTAATTCTCGTTGCGTACGCCGATAGTGCGCACGCCCGGGGTGAATTCCTTGAGCTTGAAGGCGCCGGTCCCGTTGGGCGTGCTGAAGTTGGTGGTGCCATCGCGGATGATGAGGAACTGCGCGGTGGCCAGGATCACCGGCAGGTCGGCGTTGGCGCTGGTGAGCTTGATCTGGACTTCGTTGGGGCCGGTGGCCTTGACCGACTCGAACTGGTCGGCCACGACCTTGACCTTGGACGCGGTGGCCGGATCCTTGTGGCGCATGATGGAATAGACCACGTCAGCCGGGGTGAACGGCTTGCCGTCGTGGAAGACCACGCCCTTTCTCAGCTTGACGGTCCAGGTGATGGCGTCGGTGGTCAGCATTTCTTCGGCCAGCACCATTTGCGGCGCAAGCTTGCCATCGAGCTTGGTCAGGCCGTTGTAGAACATGTGCACCCGGGTGTAGTCGGTGGAGTGCGCGGTCTTGGCCGGGTCGAGTGTGTCAGCGGTGGAGCTGGTCTGGGTAGCGATACGCATCTTGCCGCCGCGCTTGCCGGTCTGCGCCATGACGCTGCCGCTGGCGGTCAACAGGCCCGTGCCGCCGACCGTCATGAGGCTGCCAGCCAGCAGGGTACGCATCATGTCGCGGCGGGTGAAGCCGCCCTGCGCGTGTTCCAGCGCGTCGCCGGTGATGATGGAACCCTCTTGGGGGTGATGTCCGTTTTCCTGCTTGCTCATGAAATGCCTCACGATAAAAGTTCAACCACGAAGACCACTGGTCTGCTTTGCCGTCTGCGTTTTGCAGATCCCTCCGGAGAGCAGACCGCCTGTTGGTCCCGCCACACTCCTCGCAACATTGATACCAGGGCGGGAGCACGCCGGGAAAATGCGAGAACTGCGCGGGAGCCTTGCGCTCCCGCCGTCCCCTGTCTTACAGACCGAGTACGCCCGGCAGGCCGGAGATATCCTTGATCTCGGTGTAGCCGTAGTGCGGGGTCGAGGGTTCATGACCACGGGCCACGAAGACCTTGTTCTTGATGCCCATGTCGGAAGCCGGCATGAGGTCGTAGCGCAGGCTGGAAGAAACGTGCAGCACGTCTTCCGGATTGCAGTTCAGGTTGTCCAGCATGTACTCGAAGGCGCGCAGGCGCGGCTTGTAGGCTTGGGCCTGCTGGGCGGTGAAGACCTTATGGAAGGGTGCGCCCAGTTGCTCGACGTTGTGCATGATCTGGCTGTCGTCGGCATTGGAGAAGATCACCAGCGGGAATTCCTTGGCCACCTTGGAGAGGCCCGCCGGTACGTCGGCGTGCGGACCCCAGGTCGGCACGGCCTTGTAGAAGGCACCGGTTTCCTCGTCATTGGTCTTGATGCCCCAACGTTCACAGGTGCGGGTGATGGCGTTCTTGCAGACCTGTTCGTAGGGCTTCCACTGGTCCAGAACTTCATCCAGGCGGTATGCCGCGAACTGGCGCAGGAAGAACGGCATGTCTTCGGCCGAGACACGGTCGGCATAGATCTTCTGGGCGGTTTCCGACATCTGGAAACGGGTCAGGGTGCCGTAGCAATCGAAGGTAATGAACTTGGGCTTGAAAATGCTCATGAAAAATCGTCCTGTCAAAAATGGGGGGGCGCATCACCTGTCGGCCCTGCGCTGGATGCTGCTTGCTTGCGGGATTGCGGGTCAGTGCATGAGAAGGATTACAACATAGCGAAACCTGCGGTTTATTCCTTTTTGACCGGGCCGCGAAACAGAAATATGTGTTTTCGGCGGTCCAATCAGCATAGCTTGCCGAGCAGTGCAGCAATGCGAGTCGGGTGCGCCGCTTTGGGGCATTTTCACCAAGCTGGTGCGGATCGTGTCCGCCCGCCGGTCCGTCTCCGGGGCTGCATTCGTACAGGCCGTTCATCATCGGCACCGGCCTGCACGCCTCGCTGCACTGCCTGGGCAGAGCCTGCGGGGCTGCACCATGCTACTGCCGATGGCGCCCAATTTTGTGCCGAGAAGAGGGGGCAGATCGCCATAAGATTGCGAATTGGCGGGTCCGAAGACCGCCGCTCTGTGCCGCACCGGGTGCATCATCGCTGGGGTAGCGTTGCGGGCCCGGCCTGCGGACGGGCTCGGCAACGCAAGAAGGCTGGAAGACAGAAACCATTTATATGATTTGGCGGAGCAGGGTCGATCTACCTCGGACTTCATCCGCCTCGCCACCGTATCGACAAGGACACGCTGCATGACCACCGAAAGCACACTCCCGGCCAGTGAGGCCATCCAGACCACCCTGCGCCCCATGCGCCCGGAGGACCTGCCCAGTTGCCACGCCATGAGTCTGCACCTGTACTGGCCGCATCGACTGGCCGACTGGCAGTTCCATCATCAGGTCAGCAGCAGTTGGGCAGTCGAACTGGAACAGCCCGATGGCACGCGCAGCGTGGCCGGCAGCGGCATGCTCTGTCCGCTGGGTGAGGACTACGCCTCGCTGGGTCTGGTCATCATCACCGATGCCCTGCAAGGCCGGGGCCTGGGCCGTGCCATGATGCAGCGCCTGCTGCAGGATGCCGGGTCGCGCAATGTCATCCTCAATGCCACCGAGGCCGGACGCCCGCTCTATGAAAAGCTGGGCTTTGTCGTCACCGATACCCTGAGCCAGCACCAGAGCACCACCGCACGGGCCACCCCGGTGCTGGCGCCGGATGCCCGCATCCGTGCGCTGCGCAAGGAGGAATTGCCGCTCCTGCTGGCGCTGGATCGTCAGGCCAGCGGCATGGACCGCAGCGCCCTGCTGGAGCCGCTGCTGGCGAGCTCGGAAGTGGCCGTGCTGGAACAGGCGGGCCAGGTCAAGGGCGTGGCCTATCTGCGCGAGTTCGGTCGTGGCCGCGTGATCGGTCCGGTCATCGCCAGCAATGTGGAGGATGCCAAGACACTCATCGCCCATTGGGTCAACGCCTGTCCGGGCGCCTATCTGCGCATCGACGTGCCGGGTCGTACCGGACTCAAGCCCTGGCTGGAGGAGATCGGCCTGACCTGCGTGGACGACGTGGTCAGCATGTGCCGTGGCACCCCGCCCGCACCTGCGACACAGTGGCGCACCTATTCCATGATCAACCAGGCACTGGGCTGAACGGCCCCGACAACACCACCATGACTTTTCTCTACAAGGCCGATCCGGTACGCGGCGCCGAATGGGCGCAACTGTTTGCCGAGAAGGCACCCGAACTGCCCTTCCAGATCTGGCCGCATGAAGGCGATGGCGCCAGCGTGCGCTATCTGGCCGCATGGACGCCGCCGGACGATATCGCGCAACGCTTCCCCAAGCTGGAAATCCTGTTCTCGGTGGGGGCCGGCATCGATCAGTTCGACATGTCCACCCTGCCGCCGGAGTTGCCCGTGGTGCGCATGACCGAGCCCGGCATTGCCGCCGGCATGGTGCAGTACGTGACGCACGCCGTGCTGGGCCTGCATCGCGACAGCCGCATTTACGCGCGCCAGCAGCGCGACCAGGTATGGCGCGCCCATCGCGTGCGCCCGGCCTCGGCCTGCCGCGTGGGCGTGCTGGGACTGGGCATGCTGGGTCGCGCAGTGCTGCAGCAGTTGCACGGGCTGGGCTTTCCCTGCGCAGGATGGAGCCGCTCGGCGCACCAGATGGACGGCATCGATTGCTACAGCGGCAGCGATGGCCTGCGCGACTTCCTGGCCCGCACCGATGTGCTGGTGTGTCTGGTGCCGCTGACCGAGGACACGCGCGGCCTGCTCAATGGCGCGCTGTTTGCGCAATTGCCGCGCGGAGCCGCCCTGGTCAACGTCGGACGCGGCGGCCATCTGGTGGAAGACGATCTGCTGGCCGCCTTGAATGACGGCCAGTTGAGCGCCGCCGTACTGGACGTGTGCGAGACCGAACCCTTGCCGCAGGGCCACCCGTTCTGGACGCATCCCGACATCGTGCTCACGCCCCACATCGCCAGCATGACCCAGCCCGATGGCGCCGTCGATGCGGTGCTGGAGAACCTGCGCCGCCATCGCGCGGGCCTGCCCCTGCTGGGGCTGATCGACCGCCGGCGCGGTTACTGAGTCCAACTGCCCCCGACCGGAGATGCCGCATGGCAAACAAAATGCCGAACGCCCCTGACACAACGGCACGCCATGCCGCCGGCCGCGGGCAGTTCGCGTCACCTCTCTGGCCAATGCGTTCTATCCTTGATGGCATGGCGAAGTGCGTCAGCGCCCCTTCCCTGCCCCCATTCACTTCCTGACCCTGAAGCCCCGACCATGAAGCTGGAATCCTACTGGACCGATTCTGCACCGCTGTTCATCTCCCCCACGCGCGAGCTGCCCAGGCAGGTCGACGTGGCCATCGTCGGCGGCGGCTTCACCGGCTTGTCGGCCGCGCTGGCACTGGCAAAACGCGGCGCCTCGGTAGTCGTGCTGGAAGCCGGCCCGCACGTGGCCGCCGAAGCCTCGGGGCGCAACGGCGGCCACGTCAACAACGGCCTGGCGGTGGACTATGCGGAGGTCGCGGGCAAGGTCGGCGTGGAGCGCGCGCGGGCCTGGTATCACGCCTATGACGACGCGGTCGATACGGTGGCGCGGCTGGTGGAGGAAGAACAGATAGCCTGCGATTTCCTGCGCCACGGCAAGCTCAAGATGGCCACCAAACCCTATCAGATGGAGGCCCTGCAACGCAGCGCCGACCGCCTCATCGCCGATGGCGTGGACAGTGACGTGGAAATCCTCGATGCGGCCCGCGTGCAGGCCGAGGTGCAGAGCGAGCGCTTCCATGGCGGACTGCTCTACAAACGCAGCGGCCAGATGCACATGGGCCGCTTCGCCTACGGCCTGGCCACTGCGGCCGAACGCCACGGCGCGGCCATCCACACAGGCACCGAAGTGCGGCGCCTGGAACGCATCGGCAACACCCACGCGCATCGCGTCCACACCGCGCGCGGCACCATCACGGCCAAGCAGGTGCTGCTGGCCACCGGTGCCAGCCGTCACGGTGCCTATGGCAGCTTCGGCTGGCTGCGCCGGCGCATCGTGCCCGTCGGCAGCTTCATCGTGGTGACCGAACCGCTGGGTGCCGAACGCGCTGCGGCCCTGCTGGCCAAGCAACGTACCTACACCACGGTGGCCAACATCCACCACTATTTCCGCATGACGCCCGATACCCGCCTGGTCTTCGGTGGCCGGGCGCGCTTTGCGATTTCCAGCCCGCAATCCGATGCCGCCAGCGGCGAGATCCTGCGTCAGGGCCTGCACCAGACCTTCCCGCAACTGGGCCAGGTGCGCCTGGACTACTGCTGGGGCGGGCTGGTGGACATGACCCGCGACCGCCTGCCGCAAGCCGGTGAACGCGATGGCCTGTATTACTCCATGGGCTACAGCGGCCATGGCACCCAGATGTCGGTACACATGGGCCAGTGCATGGCGCGGGTGCTGGCCGGCGACACGCTGGCCAACCCCTGGCGTGAACGCGAGTGGCCGGCCATCCCCGGTCACTTCGGCCCGCCCTGGTTCCTGCCGGTGATCGGCCTGTATTACCAGATCAAGGACAAGTTGGCGTGATGACGCCCGCCGGCTGCATTAACTTTTATTGAATGCTCGTTGATAGCTGCATTAACTTTTGCTGAATGCTCACCATGACCTCTCTGACTCTGACTCTGCAACGCCAGGACCTGATGCCCGGCACCCAACTGATCGGCGCCGAGTGGCGCGCTGCGGCCGATGGCCGTGTGCTGGAGGTGACCGACCCGGCCACCGGCCAGGTGTTCGCCACCGTCCCTGACGGCAGTGCTGCCGATGCCCGCGCCGCCGTCGATGCCGCCGTCGCCGCCTTCCCGGCCTGGCGTGCCACGCCGGCCAAGCAGCGCGCCACCATCATCAAGCGCTGGAACGACCTGCTGCTGGCGCACCAGGAAGACCTTGGTCGCCTGATCTCGCGCGAGCAGGGCAAGCCGCTGGCCGAAGCCAAGGGTGAAGTGGCCTATGCCGCCAGCTATGTGGAATGGTTCGGCGAGGAAGCCACGCGCGCCAATGGCGACATCATCCCGGCACCGGTCAGCGGTCGTCGCATGATGGCGCTGAAGGAACCGGTCGGTGTGGTGGCGGCCATCACGCCTTGGAATTTCCCGGCGGCGATGATCGCCCGCAAGATCGCCCCGGCCCTGGCTGCGGGCTGCACGGTGGTCTGCAAGCCGGCCGAGGATACGCCGCTGACCTCGCTGGCGCTGATCCGCCTGGCGCTGGAGGCAGGCGTGCCACCCGGCGTCATCAACATCGTGACCGCCTCGCGCGAACGCACCCCGGAAGTGGTCGACGTGTGGCTGGCCGACGGGCGCGTGCGCAAGATCAGCTTCACCGGATCGACCGCCGTGGGCAAGCACCTGGCGCGTCATTCGGCCGATACCTTGAAGAAGCTCTCGCTGGAACTGGGTGGCAATGCACCCTTCATCGTCTTTGACGATGCCGATGTCGATGCCGCCATCGATGGCGTGATGGCCGCCAAGTTCCGCAATGGCGGCCAGACCTGCGTGAGCCCCAATCGCATCTACGTGCAGGACAAGGTCTATGAAGCCTTCGTGGCCAAGCTGGGCGCGCGGGTCGCAGCGCTCAAGGTCGGTCCGGCCACCGATGCTGCCTCGCAGATCGGCCCCATGATCAATGCCCGCGCCATCGCCAAGATCGACCAGCACGTGCGCGATGCCATCGAACGGGGTGCGCGCGTGATCACCGGGGGCAAGCGCCTGCAGGGTCCCGGCTTTGAAAGCGACAACTACTACGCGCCTACCGTGCTGGCCAACGTCACCGGCGAGATGCAATGCAGCTGCGAAGAGACCTTCGGACCGGTGGCGCCCATTACCCGCTTCGCGACGGAAGAGGAAGTGATTGCCGCTGCCAATGCCACCCCCTTCGGCCTGGCATCGTATTTCTATTCGACCGATGTGCGCCGCATCCATCGTGTCACCGATGCGCTGGAAAGCGGTATCGTGGGCGTCAACGAAGGTGCGCTGGCGGCGGAAGCCGCGCCCTTCGGCGGTGTGAAGGAATCCGGTTATGGCCGTGAAGGTTCGGTACATGGCCTGGATGATTACCTGCATACCAAATACGTTTGCCAGGGCCAGCTCTGAGGCAGGCTTTGCACTGCCGCCCCTCCCACTGAAACCAACAGGAGTCCCCATGCCCGCGCTGTCCACCCACGATCCCGAGACCGTCCGCGCGCCCTTGCCCGATCTGCTCTTGCGGCCCATGGCCGCAGATGACCTGGGCCACTGCCACCGGCTGTCGCTGCGCTTCAAGTGGCCGCACCGGCTGGAAGACTGGAATTTCCTGCTGCAGATGGGGCAAGGCTACCTGCTCGAAAATACGGCATCGGATGCCCCGCTGCGCACGGTGGGCAGCGTGGTCTGCACCACCTATGGCGAGCACCACGCAGTCATTGGCATGTTGCTGGTGCAGGCTGAATTGCAGCGGCGCGGCCTCGGACGGCGGCTCATGCAGCACGCCGCCAGCCAGGTCAATGGCCGCAGCCTCATCGTCAATGCCACGGCTGCCGGCATGCCGCTCTACAAGCAACTGGGTTTCGTGCAGCAGGATGTGCTGCACCAGTTCCAGGGATCCTCGGCGCAGCCGGTGCTGGTCTCGCTGCCACCGGGCGAGCGCGTGCGGCCGATGGGCAAGAATGACGTGCATCGCCTGCTGGAACTGGATGCCCAAGCCACCGGCATGGATCGCAGCAAGCTGCTGCTGGCCCTGCTGGAGATGTCCGAAGGCGTGGCACTGGACCGTGATGGCGAGATGCTGGGCTTTGCGCTGGTGCGCCGCTTCGGCCATGGACGCGTGATCGGGCCGGTGGTGGCACCGGACGCGGAACGTGCCAAGGGATTGATCGCGCACTGGATCAATACCTATTCGGATTCGTTCATCCGCATCGACGTGTTCGAATCGAGCGGCCTGCCGGCCTGGTTCGACAAGCTGGGCCTGACCTGCGTGGACCACGTCACGCGCATGTGCAAGGGTGAAGCGCCGGCGCGCGATGCGGGCATGCAGCTGTTCTCCATCGTCAATCAGGCGCTGGGCTGAGGTGGTCGTGCTGCTGCCGCAGAAAATGCCGCAGCAGCGCGCAAAACCCATGAAGATGCTTTTTCAGGCCCGCATCTTGCGCATCGGCTACGAGGCCAGGGGCATAGGATAGAACACATGCCGGTTGTGCCGTTTGCCTGCACGGCCTTGTTCAACGCATCTTCAGCGAGTCCATCTCTATGCAAACTTCCGCCCTGGCCGCGCTTGACCGCAGCCACCTGATCCACCCTGTTGCCAGCTTCCGCGAGCATGAAGAGCTGGGCCCCATCATCCTCAAGTCCGGCCAGGGTGCCTACCTGACCGACCACCAGGACAAGCAGTTGCTGGATGCCTTCTCGGGACTGTGGTGCGTCAATACCGGCTATGGCCAGGAAAGCGTGATCCGCGCGGCCACCGAGCAGATGCAGCGCTTGCCGTACGCCACAGGCTATTTCCACTTCGCCTCGGAACCGGCCATCCTGCTGGCCAAGAAGCTGGTGGACATCAGCCCGGCATCGTTGAAGCACGTCTACTTCACGCTGGGCGGCTCGGATGCGGTGGATGCGGCCATTCGCTACATCACGCACTATCACAATTCCATCGGCAAGCCGACCAAGAAGCATTTCATCTCGCTGCAACGTGGTTATCACGGCTCGTCTTCCGTGGGGGCGGGCCTGACGGCGCTGCCCAATTTCCATTTCAATTTCAACCTGCCGCTGCCGACCCAGCATTACCTGCCCTCGCCTTATCCCTACCGCAGCGAACTGCAGGGCGACGAAGCGATCATCGCCGCCTCGGTGCAATCGCTGCGCGAGAAGGTCGCTGAACTGGGCGCGGACAATGTGGCGGCCTTCTTCTGCGAACCGATCCAGGGCTCGGGTGGCGTGGTGGTGCCGCCCAAGGGTTGGTTGAAGGCCATGCAGCTGGCCTGCAATGCACTGGACATTCTGTTCGTGGTGGACGAAGTCATTACCGGTTTCGGCCGCACCGGTCCGATGTTCGCCTGCCTGGATGAGGACGTGCAGCCCGACCTGATGACCATGGCCAAGGGCCTGACCGCGGGTTACGCGCCCATGGGTGCGGTGATGATGTCGGACCGCGTCTACAACGGCATCGCCGATGGCGCCCCGATGAGCACCGTGGTCGGCCATGGCCAGACCTACTCGGCCCATCCGGTCAGTGCGGCGGTGGCGCTGGAGGTCCTGCGGCTGTATGAGGAAGGCGGCCTGCTGGAAAACGGCCGTCGTCTGGAACCGGTGTTTGCCGGTGGCCTGCGCGCGCTGCTGGATCATCCGCTGGTGGGCGATGCCCGCAGCCGAGGCCTGCTGGGTGCGCTGGAACTGGTGGCCGACAAGACGACCAAGGCGCGCTTCGCGCCGGAACTGAAGCTGCATGATCGCATCTTCCAGGTGGCCTATCGGCACGGGCTGGTGTTCCGCGCCTTTGGCGACAACATCCTCGGCTTCGCACCGGCGCTGTGCTATACCGAAGACGATTTTGCGCTGATGTTTGCGCGTCTGCGGGCCATCCTCGATGAAGTGCTGGCCCAAGCCGAGGTTCGCCAGGCCGTGCGCTGAAGCGGCCAATGCGAGTATCGCCTCCTGCCCGATGGGGAAATCACGGCGGGAGGGGTTAAAATGCCCTGCTACATCCTGCCGGACTTCGCTGCGTGGCACACGCGCGCAAGACCGGCAGGCTGAGTCGAATAACCCGAGGCAACATGATGACTAACGGCGCGTTGAAACTGGACCGGATCGATCTGAGGATTTTGTGTCACCTGCAGCAAAATAGCCGCATTACCAATGTAATCCTGGCCGACGCCGTCGGCCTCTCCCCCAGCCCCTGCCTGATCCGCGTCAAGCGCCTGGAGAAGGCTGGCTACATCAGCGGCTATGGCGCCTATATCCGCCTGGAAAAGCTGGCCGACGTCCAGATCGTCTTCACCGAAGTGACGCTGTCGGACCATCGCCGCGAAGACTTCGCCAAGTTCGAAGCCACCATCCGCAATGTCGATGAGATCATCGAATGCCATCTGGTCAGCGGTGGCTATGACTACCTGCTCAAGTTCATGACCCGCAGCGTGGTGCACTACCAGAGCGTGATCGAGTCGCTGCTGGAACAGAACCTGCGCATCGAAAAGTATTTCAGCTACATCGTCATCAAGTCGCCGTTCATCAAGCACCACTACCCGCTGGAAAAGTTCATCCAGACCTGAGTCCGCTGGCGGGCCATCGCCCGTTGGCGGGCCGCGCGGCCCCTTCTGCGCAAGTTCCTTCACTTCGCCCCGCAAGCGCCGTCCCCGCGCGCCTGCCCCTGGCGGCTGCCTGAGCCGCCATCACGACAGGCCGCAACGACCCGCTTGCAGCATCTCCATCGAATCTCCACAAAAACCCCCGGAAATCCCCCCATCGGTCAGCAAACTGTCCTTTACTTTTGTAAAGATGCGCCGTTAACCTTCGGGTGTGCTGACGGACCGTCAGTTTCTCAAATTACAAGAAAATCATCGTTATTCAGGGGTCAACATGGCAACTTCCACGGGGACGGTATCGACATCGGCCGGTCCGCTTGACGTCGCGACGCTGGTCAATCAGCTCATTGCGGTGGAGAGCAAATCCAGACTCACACCACTGAAGGCCAAGGAAAGCGGGTTCAATACGCTCATCTCCGCCTATGGTTCGCTCAAGAATGCGCTATCGAGCTACCAGAGTGCGTTGAAGCTCATGACGGCAGCCAGCTTCAGCGCCCAGAAGACCACCGTCTCCAACGCCGGCGCCGGCAGCAACCTGACCACCGATCCGTTCACGGCCGAGGCCAACAGCGACGATTCGACCAAGGTCCTGGCGCAGAAGCTCAAATCCGGCGGCTATGCCAGCGGCACCACCTTCAATGCCGGCGACTCCATCGCCATCAAGGTCGGCACCGGCTCGCCCCGCTTCATCACCTTGCAGGCCAATGCCACGCTGGCCGGGGTGCGTGACGCCATCAACGCCGCCAAGGCGGGCGTGTCGGCCTCCATCGTGACCGATGGCAGCGGCGCCCATCTGGTGCTGGAAGCCAATACCGGCGGCACGGCCAACACCATCAAGCTCACGGCCAACAATTCGCTGGCGGGGCTGAACTACGACCCGGCGGTCGCGGGCTCGGTCACCCAGATCCAGGCCCCGCGCGACGCCACCAAGGCCGCCGCCGGCAAGTACAGCATCGGCGTGAACCAGCTGGCGCAGGCGGTCAAGGTCAGTTCGGCCGGCATCGCACCGGGCACGACCTTCGACAATGGCGTGCTGGCCATCAAGACCGGCAACGGCTCGACCACCCTGATCCAGCCCAAGTCCAACACCTTGGCCGGCGTGCGCGACGCCATCAATGCCAGCGAGGCGGGCGTGAATGCGGCCATCGTCAGCGACGGCAGCAACGACCACCTGGTGCTGACCGCCAAGGACAGCGGTGCGGCCAACAGCCTGCGGGTGAGCGGCACGGGCAATTTCGCGGTGTTCAACTTCGACCCGAGCGGCACCGTCACCACCACCGGCGTGGCGACCAACCAGACCTATGGCACGGGCAGCCTGACGCTGCAGGTGGGCAGCACGTCCTTCACCATCAACCCGAGCGATCTCGACAACAGCGGCGCGATCGGACTGAACGACGTGATGAAGGCCATCAACGATGCCGGCACCGGGGTCACCGCCAGCATCAGCAATGACGGCAGCAAGGACCATCTGGTGCTGACCCCGGCCGGCAATGCGCCCATCAAGCTGGTCGGCAGCAATGACTACGCCGACCTGGCCGGCAGCAGCATGGGGCAGTTGGCCAAGGCGCAGGATGCCCGGCTGACCATCGATGGCGTGGCCGTGACCAGCACCACCAACAAGGTCAGCAATGCGATTTCGGGGGTGACGCTCAATCTGACCAAGCTCACCACCCCGGCCGACGACTTTTCGCTGTCCGTCACCAACGACACCAGCGGTCTGACCACGGCGGCCAACAGTTTCGTGAGCGCCTACAATACGCTGGCCAAGGCGGTCGCCAACCTCACCAGGCAGACCCCGTCCACCACCAAGGGCCAGGCCAGTACCGGCTCCCCGCTGGCAGCCGAGTCCTCGGTACTGAGCATGATGGCGCAGATCCGCAGCACCATGCTGGGTGCACTGGGCGCGGACGGTCGCATGAATCTCTCGCTGGTGGGGATCTCGTTCCAGAAGGATGGCACGCTGGCGCTGGAGGCCAGCAAGCTGACGGCGGCGGGCAACAAGGATTTCGAGGCGGTCAGCAATCTCTTCAGCGGCGCCGGCGGCGTGGTACCCAAGCTGCAGAAGGTGATGGACAGCATCCTCGGCGACAGCGGCACGCTGGCCGCCAAGACCCGCGGGCTGCAGGACAGCCTCAAGATCGTGACCGACCAGCAGAGCGCCGCCAATACACGACTGCAGAACCTGAAGGACAACTACACCAACCAGTTCAACCGGCTCAATCTCACGCTGGCGACCATGCAGTCGCGGCAGAGCTATCTGACGCAGCAGTTGAGCAAGTTGTCCAAGTCGTCGTGATGAACAGGGTCGCGCCAGATGACGTGGCCGGGGAAGCGGTAACACCCGTTTGCAGGGAGCGCGTCGCCGCTGCATCGAAGAGATCCCAAGTTGCTCCGCTTCATCCGAAGCCCAATGGATTCTGGCAACGCATGTTCGCGGCACGGCATGATGGAAGGCTATGGAACCCTCACCTGCGACGCGTCTTCCCGCATCTCGATGCGCACCGCTCAGTGGCACAACATCGCAAGGCCATCCATGATGCACTGGAAACGATCCGGCAATTGCGTAACCGCATCGCCCATCACGAACCGATATTCCATCGTGCGCTGGAGGCCGAGTATCGATTGATCGGCCAACTGATCGCGTGGCGCTCACCACAGACCTTCCGCTGGATGCAGCAGCACCAGCAAATCACCACCTGGCTGGCCGCCCGTCCATAGATGGCGCGGTATCGTTATACTGGTTGTCTACCTCATGACGACAACAAGCACCTTGCAGCGTGCAAACCAGGAATGGAGACACAGTGACCGCCCTCAACTACCTCGATGACTTCCAACCCGGCCAGGTATTGCGCTCGCCGGGCACGCTCACCGTGAGCGCCGAAGAGATCAAGCAGTTCGCCCGACAATACGATCCCCAACCCTTCCACCTCGACGAAGCGGCGGCGCAGCAGACTTTCTTCCGCGGCCTGGCCGCCAGCGGCTGGCATACCGCCGCGCTGACCATGCGCCTGCTGGTCGATACCCTGCACATCCAGGGCGGCATCATCGGTGCCGGCTTCGATGAATTCCGCTGGCCGCGTCCGACACGTCCGGGCGATGTGCTGCGTCTTGAAGCGGAAGTGCTGGGCATCAAGACCTCGCAATCCAAGCCGCAGCAGGGTTTCCTCAATCATCGTGTGACCACCTACAACCAGCACGACGAAGCCGTGCTCATCATGACCGGCAACCTGCTGGTACCGCGCCGCAGCCCGGGCTGAACGCTTACGCGGCGTCGGGCTGCCGTGCCGGATGCGCCTGCTCGAAAGCGGGCAGCGCATTGCAGGCAGCCTCGATGGCGCACAGCGTCGGGTACGGTGCCATGTCCACTTCGAAACGGCGTGCGTTGAAGATCTGCGGAACCAGGAAGCAATCGGCCATGGTCGGCGCATCCCCCACGCAGAAATGGCCGCGCGTGGTGTCGGCCGCCAGTTGCTGCTCCAGCGCCGTGAAACCAAGCTTGATCCAGTGCTGGATCCAGGCCGTCTTCTGCGCTTCATCCACTGCAAGCGTGTGCTTGAGATAACGCAGTACGCGCAGATTGTTCAGCGGATGAATCTCGCAGGCGATGGCCAGCGAAAGCTCACGGATGTGCGCGCGCGCAAAGGCGTCGCCAGGCAGGAGCGATGGGGTCGGATAGCGCTCGTCCAGATACTCCAGCATCGCCATCGATTGCGTGAGCAGCTTGCCCTGGTCGGCCAGCACCGGAACCAGCGCATGCGGATTCAATTGCGTGAAGGCGGGCAGCAACTGCTCACCGCCCTGGTTCAACAGATGCACGGCCGCCGTCTCGTAGGCCACGCCCTTGAGATTGAGCGCGATGCGCACGCGATAGGAGGCCGAGCTGCGGAAATAGCTGTAGAGAGTCGTCATGCGCTTGCTTGCTCCAGAAAAGAAGATCGGATCATGCCAGGCTGCGCGCAGGCAGCACGGTCCCGGCCGCCTCGCCGAAACCGATGGTCGGCAGGCCATCGCGGCGCGCTACTGCGCGCAGGATGATGGTATCGCCATCTTCCAGGAAGACGCGCTTCTCGCCATTGGCCAGGGTCAGCGGCGACTTGCCGCCACTGCTCAGCTCCAGCAGCGAACCGGCCTGATCGGCTGCCGGTCCGGACAGGGTCCCCGAACCGAAGAAGTCGCCCGGACGCAGATTGCAGCCATTGACGGTATGGTGCGTGACCAGTTGCGCCACGGTCCAGTAGGCGTCCCGATAATTGCCCAGCGAAAGTCGCTGCGGCGCACTGCCGGCTTCACGCATGGCGGCGGTCTGGATCAGCACTTCCAGTTCGATATCGAAGGCGCCGCTCTGGCGCAGGGTCGGTGCATCCAGATAGGGCAGCGGCTGTGGATCGTCCGCCGGACGCGTCCAGGCGCAACGGTAAGGTGCCAGTGCTTCCAGGGTCACGATCCAGGGCGAAATGGTGGAAGCAAAGCTCTTGGACAGGAAGGGGCCCAGCGGCTGGTATTCCCAGGCCTGCACATCGCGTGCGGACCAGTCGTTCAACAGGCACAGGCCGAACACCTTGTCCTCGGCCTGATCCATCGGCACCGGTTCGCCCAGGGCATTGCCGCCGCCGATGAAGATGCCCAGTTCCAGTTCATAGTCGAGCCGCTTGCAGGGACCGAAGGTGGGCAAGTCCGCATCGGGTGCCCTGGTCTGGCCCACCGGACGACGGAACTGCTGGCCGGAGACGGCGATGGACGAAGCCCGACCGTGATAGCCGATCGGCACCCACTTGTAGTTGGGCAGCAGCGGATTGTCGGGACGGAACAGCTTGCCGACCGTGGTCGCGTGATGGATGGAGGTATAGAAGTCGGTGTAGTCACCGATCACGGCGGGGACGTCAAACTCGGACTGCGCCTGGGGCACCAGGCAGGCAGCCAGTTCGCTCTGGTGCGCCGAACCGCTGCGCAGCAGGCGCGACAGTGCCAGACGCAGTGCCGACCAGGCCGCCGGCTCCAGCGCCATCAGCGCATTGAGACGGCTGCCGCTACAGGCAGCATGCGCCGCTGCGCGCGTGGCTTCGTCAAAGCCGGAGAAGGCGCCGGCGGCCTGGGCCGCAGGCAGGTCCAGGATCTGGTCACCGATGGCCACGCCAGTGCGGTAACTTTCTTCACTGCCGCTGCGACGGAACACGCCGTAAGGCAGGTTCTGGATCGGGAAGCTGCTGTTTTCTGCATTTGCACTCGGGACCCAGCTCCGCAGGGAGGGGTCGTGGGTTTCGTTCAGTGTCAGGCTGCTCTGGCTCATGCGCGCTCCGGGTTGAAGTTCTTTTGAATGCCCAGCCAGCAGTCCTGATAATCGCGCTGCAGGGTCGGCGCGGACAAGGCGTGACGGGTCGGGCAAAGGATGTTGCGGGTCTCGAACATGAAGGCCATGGTGTGATCGACCTTGTTCGGCGTACTGGTATCGATGCGGCTGGCTTTCTCGAAGGTGGCCGCATCCGGTCCGTGACCGCTCATGCAATTATGCAGGCTGCCGCCACCGGGCACAAAGCCGCCGCCTTCCTTGGCGTCGTACTGGCCGGTGATCAGGCCCATGTATTCGCTGGCCACGTTGCGGTGGAACCAGGGGGGACGGAAGGTGTCTTCCGCTGCCAGCCAGCGCGGCGGGAAGATCACGAAATCGATGGTATCCACGCCGGGGGTATCGCTCTGCGATTGCAGCACCAGGAAGATCGACGGATCGGGATGGTCATAGCTGATCGAGCCGATGGTGTTGAAGTGGCGCAGGTCGTACTTGTAGGGTGCGTAGTTGCCGTGCCAGGCCACCACGTCCAGCGGCGAATGGCCGATCTTCGCTTGCCACAGATGGCCGCCGAACTTGGCGATGAGCTGGAAGTCTCCCTCACGGTCCTCGTACCAGGCATGCGGTGTGGCGAAATCGCGCGGATTGGCCAGGCCATTGGAACCCAAGGGGCCGAGGTCCGGCAGGCGCAACAGGGCGCCAAAGTTCTCGCAGATGTAGCCGCGCGCCTGGCCATCGGGCAGACGCACCTGGAAGCGCACGCCACGCGGGATGACGGCGATCTCCTGCGGTTCGATGTCGATCACGCCCAGCTCGGTGCGCAATTGCAGGCGACCCAGTTGCGGCACGATCAGCAGTTCGCCATCGGCCGAATAGAAAAAGCGATCGGTCATCGAGCAATTGGCCGCGTAGAGGTGAATGGCGCAGCCACTCTGCGCTTGCGGCGAGCCGTTGCCGGCCATGGTAACCAGGCCTTCGATGAAGTCGGTCGGCACGGTCGGCATGGGCAGCGGATCCCAGCGCAACTGGTTGGGTGGCGGCGCGACGTCGTCGAAGTGGCTCACCAGCAGGCCGCGTTCCATCGGTTCGAAGGGATGATGCACGGCAGCCGGACGGATGCGATAGAGCCAGGAGCGGCGGTTGTGACCACGTGGCGCGGTGAAGGCCGTGCCGGAAATCTGTTCGGCATACAGGCCATAGGCCACGCGCTGCGGCGAATTCCGATGCGACGGCAAGGCGCCGGGCAGGGCTTCGGTAGCAAACTCGTTGCCGAAGCCGGACTGGTAGCCACGCGTATGCACGTGGTGGCTGACGGCAGAATCGGTGACGGTATTCATGCGGAGACTCCTCGGGAAGTACGATGCAACCGGGCGATGGTCAGTGCCGAGATCAGGGCCGGCACGGCCGCGGCGATGAACAGGGAGCCATTGCTCCACTGCAACGCGATCAACTGGCCACCGATGACCGGGCCCACCACCGAGCCGATGCGCCCGATCCCCAGCGCCCAGCCGATGCCGGTGGAACGCAGCGCAGTCGGATAGAAGGTACCGGCCAGCGCATTGACGGCTGGCTGGCCGCCGACGACGCAGAAGCCCGCCACGATCACCGCCAGGAACAGCAGCACCGGTGTGGCAGCGACCTTGCCGATCAAGGCGATGGACAGGCAGGCCAGCAGGAAGCAGCTGCCCAGCACGCGGGTGAAACCGAAGCGGTTGATGAAGCGGCCCAGGGTCAGCGTACCGACCACGCCGCCCACCTGCAGCGAGGTACCGATCAGCACCGCCATGCTGGTGGAATAGCCGGCATCATGGATCAGCGTGGGCAGCCAGTTGGAGAGGAAATACAGGTTGATCAGGTTCATGAAGCTGATCAGCCACAGCAACACGGTAACGGTGCCGCGGCCATCACGGAACAGGGCCGCCACCGGCATGCCTTCGGCCTTGGCTTCCTTGGCCACGATCTCGGTGCTGTCGTCGATGACCAGAGCGGGCGCGAGCTTGCGTAGCCAGCGGCTCACCTGGGCGCGCGGACGGCGGTGCAGGACCAGGAACTGGATCGATTCCGGCAGCCAGACCAGCATGGCCAGCCCCAGCAGCAGCGGCACCGCGCCGCCCACCCAGAACACCGCATGCCAGCCATGCGCCGGGATCAGTGCGGCACTGACGAATCCGCCTGCTGCCGCGCCCACGGTAAAGCCGCAGGAGACCAGCATCATGCGCGTCACGCGCGAGGACTGCGGGCTGAACTCGCCCACCAGCGCCATCGCATTGGGCATGATGCTGCCCAGGCCGAAGCCGGTGATGAAGCGCACGATGAGCAGCTGATCGAGGGTCGTCACCAGCGGCGTCACCAGCATGCAGACCGCAAAGAACAGGGTGGAGACGATCAGTACCGGACGACGTCCGTAACGGTCGCCCACCGGCGTGAGCATCAGCGAACCAAGCAGCATGCCGAACAGACCGGCACCGAATACCGGACCCAGGCTGGCCTTGCTC
This sequence comes from Herbaspirillum sp. C7C8, assembly GCF_022627875.1. Classification (NCBI taxonomy): domain Bacteria; kingdom Pseudomonadati; phylum Pseudomonadota; class Betaproteobacteria; order Burkholderiales; family Oxalobacteraceae; genus Herbaspirillum; species Herbaspirillum sp. C7C8. The sequence goes on along the minus strand of NZ_JABXGG010000020.1, from coordinate 43,845 downwards.
ACGCCCCAGTCGGCGATGATGGCCGGGGCCACGTAGCCCATGGCCTGCACGTCGAAGCCATCGATGATCAGGCACAGGCCGCACAGCAGCAGCAGGCCGAACTGGAAAGAACCGAACTGGCCCTGCTCCACCACCTGGTCCACATGGACGGTAGGGAGAGCGCCACGATTGTGGATGCTCATTGTCTTGCTCCTCGTCTGTCTTTACTTTTTTTTAGTTGTCTGGCCTGCCATTGCCGCGCCGTCGAGGCTGACAATGGCAGATTCGCATGGCCGTATGCGCAGGCGCTGCCGCGCGGCTCTTGATGGTGTTTATCGCGACGTCACTGTAGTGCAATCGTCCCTCTTTTACGATATAAATACGAAAATACGATCCATTCATTTCATGAATATTGCAGCGCACGCAGCCTTGCCGCGCGGCTGACCCGACCATGCCCCTCATCGAACCGCGTGACATCGACCTCAACCTGCTGGTGGTTTTCCAGGAGGTGTTCCAGGAACGCCAGATTTCCTCGGTGGCGCGTCGGCTGGGGCTGTCGCAGCCGGCCGTGTCCAATGCGCTGGCGCGCCTGCGGCGCAGTTTCGGCGACGAGCTGTTCGTGCGCACGGCGCAAGGCATGCAGCCCACACCGTTTGCCGAGCAGCTGGCCGAGCCGGTGGCTGCGGCGCTGCAACAAGTCGCCCGCGCGCTCAACCGGCAGGAAGGTTTTGCCCCCCAGACCAGCGAGCGCCGCTTCACCATCGCCATGACCGACGTCGGCGAGGTGTATTTCATGCCGCGTCTGGTCGAGGCCTGTGCCGAGGTCGCGCCGGGGGTGAGCCTGTCCACCGTGCGCGCCGGCGCCGTCGATCTGAAGCGCGAAATGGAAGCAGGCCGGGTGGACCTGGCCATCGGCGCCTTCGACAATCTGTCGGAGGCGCTCTATCAACGGCGGCTGTTCCGCCAGGAATACGTCAGCATGTTCCGCCTCGGTCATGTGCTGGACCGGCGTGGCGAAGTGGGTCTCAAGGAGTTCCTGGCGGCCGAGCATCTGATGGTGTCCTCGCTGGAGAGTCCCTACGACCGCATCAACCAGAACCTGGAAAAGGCCGGCATCCTGCCCAGTGTGCGCTTCCGCGTACCGCACTTCACGGCGGTGCCCTATATCGTCAGCACCACGGCCCTGGTCGTGACCGTGCCGCGCAAGCTGGCCGAAAGTGCGGCTGCGCCCTTCGGGCTGCGTTACATCAAGCCACCGCTGCGCCTGCCGGCGCTGCAGACCAACATGTTCTGGCATCGCCGTTACAATCAGGACGAGGGCAATGTCTGGCTGCGCAACCTGATCTCGGCGCACTTTGCAGAATGAATCCGGGCGGTATCTGAACCGGAACCAAGACACTGGCCGCAAGGCAAGGGAGGAGACACATGCACATCTATCGCAACTATGACCGCCAGGCGTTGGACCAGCAGTACAACGTGCGCCTGCGCATCACCGATTTCCAGGACTGGTTCGACCGTTTCGCCCGCCAGGGAGAAGCGGCGCGGCAAGCCCATCCGCACCTGGCCGATGTGCCCTATGGCGAGGACGCGCTGCAGACCCTGGATTTCTTTCCCGGAAGCACCAATGGCCGGCCGCTGCTGGTGTTCATCCACGGCGGCTACTGGCGCTCGCTGGACAAGCACCAGTTCAGCCAGATAGCTCTGCCCTATCTGGCGCAGGACATCAACGTGGCCCTCATCAATTACCGGCTGGCACCGCAGGCGCGCATGGGCGATATCGCCGCCGACTGCGGCCGCGCGCTGCGCCTGCTCTATGCCAAGGCGGCGGCACTGCGCTTTGATCCGGATGCGATCTGGCTCATGGGCCACTCCGCCGGCGCCCACCTGGCCGCGCTGATCGCCTCGCTGGGCGCAGCGCCCGTGCGCGGCGTGTGCGGCATCAGCGGCATCTATGACCTGGAACCGGTGCGACTGTCCTATCTCAACGAAGTGCTGCACCTCTCGCCCTCGGACGCCCAGCAGGCCAGCCCGCAATTGCTGGCCATGCCCAATGGCGTACAGGCCCTGCTGTGTGCGGGCGCGGAAGAGTCAGCGGAATTCCTGCGCCAGCGTGACCTCTATGCGACCACCCTGCGCCAGTCGGGGCATGCCGTGGAAGTGGTGGCGCTGCCGGGTCAGCACCACCTGAGCGTGGTGGATGTGGCTGCGGATGCGGGCAGTGTGTTGACCCGGACCATGCTGAAGATGATGCTGGGATGATGCGGCCATCCCTGTGCCTGGCTGCCCGCTGAGGAGGAAATGCTTCAGGGGGTCTTGCGGGGACGGCGGATCCTGGCGCGCGGCTTTTCAGAAACGGCCATGTTCGGACGCCCGATCTTCACCGGTTCCGGCGTCAGGTCGAAGCTGGTCTTGTCGGGGAACGTGGCCGTCAAGACCAACCGCCCGCCCAGACCCCGCACGAAATCCATGACGCTGCTGACCAGCAGATCATCCCGGCTTTCCATCTTCGAGATGGCGGCTTGCTGCACCTGCAGGCGCTCTGCCAGACTGGCCTGCGTGACTTGCAAGCGCTTGCGCAAGGCTTGCAGCTTGATGCTGGTCTGCATGGATTCCGTTCTTGCCTCTGCCTGCAGTTGCGCCTCCGGTCGCATGCGGGCGCGCAGTTCGCTAAACTTCTTTGCCATGGTCGATTGCCTCCTTGCTCAATGTGTCGAGATGATCGTCGTAGAGCTTGTCCGCGAGCGGGACGTATTGCTCGTACCAACGCTGATTGCCGCTCTTGACCCCGCCGATCAACAGAATCGCATGCCGCTGCGGATCAAATGCGTAGAAGACGCGGTAAGGTCGCCCCCTGTGCTGCATCCGGAGCTCCCTCATGTGCGCATGCCTGGAACCGGAAATTCCCGAACTGTAGGGATACCTGAGCGCCGTTCCGTTCTTCTCCAGCAGGCCGACGCAGGCGGCAACGGAAATCTGTTCGGCCTCGTCGAGTTGCTCCCACCAAAGCTCGAATTCGTCAGTGAATTCTACATCGCATTGCATCGAATATTCCTCCAAAGACATATTCCGTCAAAAGAATTTTTTGAACATGGCAGGAGAGTTACCGGCAACAGTCGCTCCTGGCGTGGCTCGCCAGCGTAACCAGTCGCGCGGGCAAATCATTTTTGGCTAGCAAATTGGCGGGGAATCTCGAAAAGTTTTGTGGACAGAGCCTTACACTGCCCCGCCCGAGACAACAATAAGAATCATTTTCATCTGAACTATAATAGCGGCCTGCCCCGCCGACCGCCCCCGCAGCGGCACGGCTGACAAGACCAACAAGGCGCATGCGCCCTCGCCGCTTTAGTGATACATGTTCAAGAAGATCTGGTTCCAGTTGCACTGGTTCATCGGCATTACCGCCGGCACCCTGTTGATGACCATCGGCGTGACCGGCGCCGTCCTGGCTTTCCGCGAGGAAATCATGGAGGCCATGAGCCCTGGCGTGATGCACGTCGAGGTACGCCAGCAGGCCACGCTCACGCCCCAGCAACTGCTGGACAAGCTGCACGAGGCCCAACCGCAGCGACGTGTCACGACCCTGACCCTGAGTACCGACGCGGGCGCCTCGGCGCGCGTGGTATTCGCCCCGCCACCGGGCGTGCGGCGCGGTGAGGCGCGCTATGCCGATCCCTATACGGGCGCGCTGCTGCCGCCGGTGACGGGCGCGGCTTTCTTCGAACTGGTCGAACGTTTCCACCGCTGGCTGCTGCTGCCTACCGAGATCGGCAAGATCGTGCTGGGTACGCTGGCGCTGTCGCTGCTGATGCTGGCGCTCTCGGGCCTGTACCTGCGCTGGCCGCGTCGCCCCTTGTCGCTGCGCGCCTGGCTGCGACTGGACTTCCAGCTGCAGGGACGCTCCTTCCTGTGGAACCTGCATTCGGTCATCGGTACCTGGTCGCTGGTGATGTATGTGCTGCTGGCCACCACCGGCGCCTACTGGGCGCTGGACTGGTTCAAGGACGGCGTCAACACGCTGGCCGGCGAGAGCCGTCGGCCGCCCATGCAGCGCGGTGAGGGCCGGAAGAACCCGGCATCGGACCAGGTCGTGCCGCTGGACCTGACCCGGGTCTGGAACAGCTTCCTCAGCAAGGCGCCGGACTACCGCAGTGCGCAGTTGCGCCTGCCGGAACAGGGCTTCCAGCCGGTGCAGATCTTCTTCCTCGATCACGCTGCGCCCCATGAGCGCGCCCGCAGCCGCATGGTGGTGCTGCCGCAAAGTGGCGAGATCCGGCAACTGGAGCGCTACGAAGACAAGAGCAAGGGCGGCAAGCTCATCGCCGCCATCTACCCGCTGCACATGGGCAGCTACTTCGGCCTGCCGGGCCGCATCATCATGGCCATCGCCAGTCTGATGATGCCGCTCTTCGGCATCACCGGCTGGCTGCTGTACCTGGATCGTCGCCGCAAGAAAGCCGCCCTGCGCGCCGAACGTGCCGGCCTGGGCGACACGGCCAACCAGGGCGACGCCGAACCGGTGCTGGTGGCCTATGCCTCGCAGACAGGCCAGGCCGAGCGCATCGCCCTGCATACCGCCGCCGGACTGCGCCGCAGCGGTACCGCCGTGCATCTGCAATCACTGGCGCAATGCACGCCGGAAAGCCTGCGCCATCACCGCCGCATCCTCTTCATCGCCAGCACCTTCGGCGAAGGCGATGCCCCGGACAGCGCGCGCGGCTTCGAGAAGCGCCTGCGCCAGGCGCCAGGCCAGTCGCTGACGCACGTGCACTACGCCATCCTGGCCCTGGGCGACCGTCACTATGCGCAGTTCTGCGGATTCGGTCACACGCTCGACCACGGTCTGCGCCAGTGCGGCGCCCAGCCCCTGTTCCCGCTGATCGAAGTCGACCGCATGGCCGGCGTGGCGCTGCGCAAATGGGAAAACGAACTGGCCGCCCACGGCCTGCAAACCCGGGTGGCCGAGCTCCTGCCCACCACGGGCCCGACCTGGCAGACCTGGCGGCTGAAGCGCCGCGTCCTGATGAATCCGGGCAGCCAGGGCGCAGCGCTGTACCACCTCGAATTGCAAGCGCAGGATAGTGCCCTGCCCGACTGGCAAGCCGGTGCCCTGGTGGAGATCCTGCCGCGCCACGCGCCGGATCGTGTCGCCCTGCTGCTGCAGCGCCTGCAACTCGATGGCGCCGCCATGGTGAAACATCAAGGGCAAGCACGGACGCTGGCCGAGGCCCTGGCCTGCAGCGTCCTGCCGCTGCATCCCGAGCGCCAGGCACAGGCCCTGGCCGACCAGTTGCAGCCGCTGGCCGCGCGTTCGTATTCGGTGGCCTCGGTGCCACAGGATGGTGCCGTGCACCTGCTGGTGCGCCAGGTCCGGCATGAAGACGGACTGGGACTGGCCTCGGGCTGGCTGACCGAATTTGCACCAAGCGATGCAGAGATCGACCTGCGTCTGGTGGAAAACGCCGGCTTCGCTCCCGTGCCCGCCGACACCCCTGCCATCTTCATCGGCAACGGTTCCGGCCTGGCCGGCTTGCGCAGCCATCTGCGCGCCCGCCTGCAGCACGGAGAAACGAAGACGCGCAACTGGCTGCTGTTTGGCGAACGCAACGAACGTGCCGACTTCTTGTATCGCGATGAATTGCAGGCCTGGCTGGAACAGGGTCACCTGGCCCGACTGGACCTGGCCTTCTCGCGCGACCAGGGGCAACGCCTGTATGTGCAGGACCGCCTGCGCGAGGCCGCACCTGAACTGCACCGATGGCTGGCCCAGGGCGCGGTGATCTATGTCTGTGGCAGCCTGGAAGGCATGGCCGCCGGGGTCGATGCCGTCCTCACAGACCTGCTGGGCGAGGCCGGCCTGCATGCCCTGATCGAACAGAACCGCTATCGTCGCGACGTTTATTGATCGCTGCGGCGGCAGGCAGACAACACCTGCCGCGCCATCCTGTAGGCAGCCCCCGCTTTTCTCTGTAGGACAGTTCCGATTCGTGCCTGGCGCCGCGCAACAGCGCGGCAGCCGGGCCTATACTCGTGCGCACGGCCCTGCCTGCAGATGCCCCACCGCGTCGGGCTGCATGGCCGCGCCCAACCGGGATACTTCCATGACCAACAAGAAAATCCACCTGAGGAGCGGGTGCGCCACATGGCTGCTATGGCTGCTGTTGCTGCTGAGTTCGCTCCTGCTGGCCGCTTGCAGTTCCTTGCCCACCATCGTGCCCGACATGGACACGCAATCGGCCCGCAGCATCCAGATGAAGGGCGGACGCGGCGTGCTCACCGAGGCACAGGCCAAGGCCGTGCTGGACCGGCTGCGCGCGCAGAATGCCGACAACACCCTGCTGGACCGGCACCTGGCCATCGAGGGAGCCATCACCGGCGCGCCGCTGGTCACCGGCAACAAGGTGACCCTGTTGATCGATGGTCCGGCCACCTATGCCTCCATGCGGCAAGCCATCGAGGGCGCGCGCCATCACATCAACATGGAAACCTACATCATGGAAGATGACGAGGTCGGCCGCCAGTTCGCCGATCTCCTCATCACCATGCAGCGCAAAGGCGTGCAGGTCAACCTGATGTACGACAGCGTAGGCTGCATCAATACCCCGCGTGAATTCTTCCAGCCCATGATCGATGCCGGCATTCACGTGCTGGAGTACAACCCCATCAATCCCACCCAGGTCCGCAAGGACTGGGAAGTCAATCAGCGCGATCATCGCAAGCTGCTGGTGGTGGACGGCAAGACCGCCTTCGTGGGCGGCATCAACATCAGCAGCGTCTACTCCAGCGGTTCCTTCAGTACCCGCAGGAAGAAGCCGCAGCTCGACCAGCAGGGCCAGAAAATCCCCTGGCGTGATACGCAGGTACGCATCGATGGTCCGGTGGCGCTGGAATTCCAGAAACTCTTCATCGAGACCTGGGGCCGGCAGCGCGGCCCCGACCTCGGCGAGCACCGCTACTTCCCGCCGGTAGCACCGGCCGGCAACGAGATCGTGCGCGCCATCGGCAGCTCGCCCGAGGATCCCTACAGCATCATCTACGCCACCTTCATCTCGGCCATCCAGCATGCGGAAAGCACGATCTACCTGACCAACGCCTACTTCGTGCCCGATCCGCAACTGCGCGACTCGCTCAAGGCGGCCGCCCGACGCGGGGTGGATGTGCGCCTGATCTTGCCTTCGCACAGCGATTCCTCGCTGGTGCTGTACGCCTCGCGCTCCTTCTACAGCGAACTGCTGGAAGCGGGCGTACGCATCTACGAACGCCAGGACGCGCTGCTGCACTCCAAGACCGCGCTCATTGATGGCGTGTGGTCCACCATCGGCTCCACCAATCTGGACTGGCGCAGCTTCGTCTACAACCAGGAAATCAATGCCGTGATCCTCAGCCCGCAATTCGGCGTACAGATGAAAAGCATGTTCGACCGGGATCTCGGCGCCTCCAAGGAAATCACCAGGCAACAGTGGGAACAGCGGCCCATCAGCGAGCGTATGAAGGAATTCGGCGCCAGTGTCTGGTCCCGCCTGCTGTGAGCCCGACTGAAGGTACCAGCTTATGAACGAATGTACTGAAATCCGAGAGCAGTCCGAGGTGCGGCCACCGTTCTCGCGCCTGCGCGCACGCCTCATCGTCGCCACCGGCCTGGTGCTGGCGGCCTGCACCTGGGCCCATGCCCAAACCCTGAACGGTGCGGCAGCCCTGAAGAGCCGGTACCAGGAACTGCAGGGCGAGCTCAACAACAATGCCTACCATCGCCCGCTCTACCTGAATTCGCGCGAGGACGGGGGCAACGTCAAGGGGGATATCTATGCCGTGCTGGCCTATCCCTTCGCCCAGGTACGCACCTCGCTGGACAATCCCGAGCACTGGTGCGACATCCTCATCCTGCACCTCAACACCAAGTATTGCCGGCTCATGCGCGAGGGTGGGCAGACTATCCTGCGCATGCAGGTCGGCAAGAAGACCGAACAGGACATCGACGACACCTACCGCATCGACCTGCGCTATCACGGCGGGGTCAGTACGGCCGATTATTTCTCCTCATCGATGCTGGCCGACAAGGGGCCGCTGGACACTTCCCGCTACCGTATCGAAATCGAGGCGATTGCGCTGGACGAGCAGCGCTCCTTCCTGCATTTCAGCTATGCCTATTCCTATGGCATGGCCAGCCGGATCGCGCTGCGGGCCTACCTGATGACGGCAGGCCGCGACAAGGTCGGCTTCAGCGTCGTCAAACGCGAGGCCAACGGGCAGCCGCTCTATGTCTCGGGCAGCCGCGCGACCGTGGAGCGCAATACCATGCGCTACTACCTGGCCATCGATGCCTATCTGTCGGGCCTGACGGCACCGCCTGGCGAACGGCTGGAGAAGCGCCTGACTACCTGGTATGGCACCACCGAACAATATCCCCGCCAGCTGCATGAGCTCAGCCGGGAAGCGTATCTCGCCATGAAGCGCAAGGAAGTGGCGCGACAGCAGAAGGCTGCTCAGCCGGAGGCTCAGTAGAACCCATTTCATCAATAGGCGTGAGATGCGTTCTAGGGCCTGTTCACATTCAATCTGTGAGTGCGAGAGGTCGCCAAGCGTTGGCTGCCTAGGCGCAGCGACGCGCCGTGGTGGTGCCACGGCAAGGAGCTGCAACAACGGCAGGCGACGCTTGGCGGCCTCTCCCGGAGGGTTGCCCCCAGAAGGCGTGGTGGCAACGCATCTCACAGATTGAATGTGAACAGGCCCTAATCCTGTCCACCGGCCTGCTCGCGCAACCACTCCAGAAACGCCGCCACCGCCGGCCGCCGCGCATGGTGTGCCGGATAAACCGCAAAGTGCGCCTTGACCTTGATGGCGCGCTCCAGGCCAAAGACCGGTTTGAGTTTCTTTTCCTCGATATGCCGTGCGGCCACGGTCGCACTCTCCAGCGCCACGCCCAGTCCCTGGGTGGCCGCATCCAGTGACATCTGGGCGCGGTCGAAGCGCACCGCGAACTGGTCCGGCGCGCGCACCTGCGCAAACTCCCCGAACCAGTCGGCCCACTGCACCACGCTCACATTGCTGCGAATGAGCTTCACACCCAGCAGATCGGCGGGTTTCCTGAGCTTGTATTCGCGCATGAAGGCCGGGCTGGCCAGGGGCACGATGCGTTCCTCGAACAAGGGCTCCACCACCAGGCCCGGCCAGTTGGGAATGCCGTAGCGGATGTCGATATCCACTTCGCCCAGTTCGAAATTGCTTTGCGAATGCGCCGCTGAAAGATTGAAGGTGATCTCAGGATGATTGCGCGCGAAATCATTGAGCCGCGCCATCAGCCACAGGCTGGCGATGCTGGGCGCGCTGTGGATATAGAGCGTGTTGTTGACGCCCTGGCGCACATCCACGGAGGCCGCCGTGATGGCCGAGATCGCCCCCTGGATGCGCGCCAGATAGCTTTCCCCCGCCGTGGTGATGCGCACCCCATGCGCACTGCGCTCGAACAGACGTATGCCCAGATAGGATTCCAGACGTGCCACCTGATGGCTCACCGCCGAGGCCGTCAGATGCAGTTCGGCGGCGGCCAGCGCAAAACTCTTGCGCCGGGCCACCGCTTCGAAGGCCTGAAGGTTGGGTAGGGGCGGGAGAACGGCCATGGACGGGCTCTCTGGCTAAGATGAAGATCCGTCACTTTAACATGACGAGACTTCGCTTGTCGTCACGCGAGGAAAGTCCGACCATGCGCATCAGAACAAAAACGGAGACATGGTCCACTGCCCTGCATGCTGCCTCGCATGCTTCGCGGCCGCACGCGCCATCGCGCATCCGCGCTGTCTCCGCTGTTGCTCACCTCAACGCAAACATCTGGAGAACTCGACATGCTGCTCAAGGACAAGATTGCCGTCATTACCGGCGGTGCAGGCATCAACGGACTGGGCTACGCCACGGCACGCCTGATGGCCGAACAAGGCGCCCGCGTGGTGGTGCTGGATCTGGCGCAGGCCGACCCGGCTGCGGCGGCAGCGCGCATCGGCAGCCAGCACCTGGGTCTGGTGGCCGACGTCACTGACAAGGCTTCCTGCGAGAGCGCCATCGGCGCCGCCCTCAAGCACTTTGGCCGCATCGACATCCTGGTCAACAATGCCGGCATCACCCAGCCGGTCAAGACGCTGGAGATCACCGGCGCCGACTATGACCGCATCCTCGACGTCAGCCTGCGCGGCACGCTTTACATGTCGCAGGCGGTGCTGCCGGCCATGCGCGCGCAACAGAACGGTTCCATCATCTGCATCTCCTCGGTGTCGGCCCAGCGTGGCGGCGGCATCCTGGGTGGTCCGCACTATTCGGCGGCCAAGGCCGGCGTGCTGGGCCTGGCGCGCGCCATGGCGCGCGAGTTCGGTCCGGAAGGCATCCGCGTCAACTGCATCACCCCCGGCCTGATCGGCACCGACATCATCAAGGGCAAGCTCACCGAAGAAAAGAAGGCCGAAATCGCCGAGACCATTCCGCTGGCGCGCCTGGGCCGTGCCGATGACATCGGCGGCGCCTGCGTCTTCCTTGGTAGCGAGCTCTCACAATACTGCACCGGCATCACGCTGGACGTTAATGGTGGAATGCTGATTCATTAAACGCAGCTTAATGCTCGTGCGCGCCGGCCTGGCCGGCATCCTTTACCACATCAGAACAAACAGGAGACCTGACATGACCCAAGACAACAGCAAATCCGGCAAGACCACCCTGAGCCGCCGCCAACTGCTCAAGGCCGGCGCCGTCGGTGCGGCCCTGCCGCTGTTTTCCATCATGACCCGTCCTGCCCATGCAGCCGAGTTCAACTACAAGTTCGCCACCGGTCAGGACCCGTCGCACCCGGTCAACAAGCGTGCCCAGCAAGCCATCGACCGCATCCGCGAAGCCACCGGGGGTCGTCTGGACATCAAGCTGTTCCCGGCCAACCAGCTGGGCTCGGATACCGACCTGATGTCGCAGATCCGCAATGGCGGCGTGGAATTCTTCAACCAGGCCAGCGTGGTGCTGTCCACCCTGGTGCCGGCGGCCGGCATCGTCAATACCGGTTTTGCCTTCCACGACTACAAGGAAGTCTGGCAAGCCATGGATGGTGCGCTGGGGGCCTATGTGCGCGCGCAGATCGAGAAGGTCGGCCTGCTCACCATGTCCAAGCCCTGGGACAACGGCTTCCGCCAGATCACCACCTCCACCAAGCCGATCAAGACTGCCGCCGACCTGAAGGGACTGAAGCTGCGCGTGCCGGCAGCACCGATGCTGACCTCGCTGTTTACGGCCCTGGGCGCCAGCCCCACACCGATCAACTTCAACGAAGTCTATTCCTCGCTGCAGACCAGGCTGGTGGAGGGACAGGAAAACCCGCTGGCCATCATCAGCACCGCGCGGCTCTATGAAGTGCAGAAGTACTGCACCATCTCCAACCACGTATGGGATGCCTACTGGATCCTGGGCAACCGCCGCGCCTTCGAGAAGCTGCCCAAGGACATCCAGGAAATCGTGCGCCGCGAGCTGGACAAGGCCGCCACCGATGAACGCGCCGACATCGCCGCACTGGCCGGCTTCGCCCGCAATGAATTGCAGGGCAAGGGCTTGCAGATCATCGAGGCCGACAAGGACTCCTTCAAGCAGGCCCTGGCGCAGGCCAACTTCTACAAGGACATGCGCGCCAAGTTCGGCGAGGATGCCTGGAAGCTGCTGCAGAACGCCGTCGGGAGCCTGGGATGAGCGCCCTCTCGCTGGAGCAGCCGGTCAGCGATGAGCGCTCGCTGTCTGCGCGCCTGGAGCACTGGCTGGGCGTGGCCATCGAGATTCCCGCTGCGGCCCTGGTGGTGGGCGAGGTGGTGGTCTTGCTGGCGGGCGTGATCATGCGCTTCATCTTCAACAACCCGATACCCTGGGCCGATGAGCTGGCCTCCATTCTCTTCCTGTGGCTGGCCAACCTGGGGGCAGCGGTCGCCCTGCGGCGCGGCACCCACATGCGCACCACGGTGCTGGTGGGCTTCTTGAGCGAACGCGGAAAAGCCTGGGCTGAAGCACTGGCCATCATCGCGCCCTGCGTGATGCTGCTCATCCTGATCCATCCGATGTGGGAATACGCCGAAGACGAAATGTTCGTGCAGACCCCGGCGCTGGGCTGGCCCAACACCGTGCGGGCCGCCGCCGTGGGGGTCGGTGCGGCGTTGATGATCGCGCTGTCGCTGCTGCGCATCTCGCGCCAGAAGCTGGTCGACCTGGTGGGCGTGCTGGCCTTGCTGGCGCTGGTGGCCGCTGCCATGTACTTCGGCGCGGACTGGCTGCAGGCCATCGGCAACTGGAACCTGGTGGTGTTCTTCGGCCTGGTACTGGCAGTGTCGGTGCTCATGGGCATTCCCATCGCCTTCTGCTTCGGCCTGGCCACGGTGGCCTTCATGCTGACGGTGACCAGCAGTCCCCTGGCGGTGGTGGCGGGGCGCTTCGATGAAGGCATGTCCTCGCTGATCCTGCTGGCCGTGCCGCTGTTCATCCTGCTGGGACACCTGGTGGAGATGACCGGCATGGCCAAGGCCATGGTGGACTTCCTGGCCTCGCTGCTGGGCCACGTGCGCGGCGGGCTGAACTATGTGCTGCTGGGCGCAATGCTGCTGGTCTCGGGCATCTCCGGCGCCAAGACCGCCGACATGGCGGCGGTGGCCCCGGTGCTGCTGCCGGAGATGAAGCGCCGCGGCAATCACGAGGGCGAACTCATTTCGCTGCTGGCGGCCTCCGGTGCCATGGCCGAGACCATTCCGCCCTCGCTGGTGTTGATCACCATCGGTTCGGTGGCGGGCGTGTCCATTGCTGCGCTGTTTACGGGTGGCATCATGCCGGGCATCGTGCTGGCCGTGCTGCTGGCGATACTGGCGCGCTGGCGCAGTGCCGAGATCATGGAAGGCATCCAGCGCGCCCCGGGCCGCGTGGTGCTGCGTACGCTCATCATCGCCCTGCCCGCACTGCTGCTGCCCATCCTGATCCGTACCGCCGTGGTCGAGGGCGTGGCCACGGCCACCGAGGTCTCCACCATCGGCATCGCCTATTCGGTGGTGGCCGGTCTGGTGGTGTATCGCAAGTTCGACTGGAAGCGCCTCTATCCCATGCTGGTCGACACCGCCGCCTTGTCGGGCGCGATCCTCTTCATCATCGGTACGGCCACCGGCATGTCGTGGGCGCTGACGCAGTCGGGCTTCTCGCATGCATTGGCCGAGGCCATGACCAGCGTACCGGGCGGCAAATACGGTTTCCTGCTGGTGTCGATTGCCGCCTTCGTGGTGCTGGGCAGCGTGCTGGAAGGCATCCCCGCCATGGTGCTGTTCGCGCCGCTGCTGTTCCCGGTGGCCAAGGCCATTGGCGTGCATGAGGTGCATTACGCCATGGTCATCATCCTCTCCATGGGCGTAGGCCTGTTCGCGCCGCCCTTCGGTCTGGGCTACTACGCCGCCTGCACCATCGGCCGCGTGCATCCGGACGTGGCGGTCAAGCGCATCTGGCCTTACCTGGGCGCCCTGGTGCTGGGCCTGCTGATCGTGGCCTTCGTGCCTTGGTTCTCGGTGGGTTTCCTGTGATTTTTACGTTTTCATTCATCTAGCAAGGACACGCAATGTCTGACAATTTGGCAAACCTGCGCGCCAGCGCATATCGCATCCGCCGCAATGCCGTGCGCATGGGCGAGGTCCAGGGGCAGGGCTACATCGGCCAGGCACTGGGCTGGGCCGATGTGCTGGCCGTGGCTTACAAACACGCCATGCAGTTGCGTCCGGACGACCCGCAATGGAGCGGCCGCGACCGCTTCCTGCTCTCGCACGGGCACTACGCCATCGCCCTGTACGCCGCCCTGATCGAGGCTGGCATCGTCCCTGACGATGAGCTGGAATCCTACGGTAGCGATGACAGCCGCCTGCCCATGTCGGGCATGGCGACCTATACGCCGGGCATGGAAATCTCCGGCGGCTCGCTGGGCCAGGGCCTGGCCATTGGCGTGGGCATGGCGCTGGGCCTGCGCTACAACCGCAATCCGGCCTTCGTCTACAACTCCATGTCCGATGGCGAACTGGATGAAGGCTCGACCTGGGAAGCCGCCATGGGCGCGGCGCACCACCAGCTGGGCAACCTGATCTGCCTGGTCGACATCAACAACCAGCAGGCCGATGGTCCTTCCAGCAAGGTGATGGGTTTTGAGCCGCTGGCCGACAAGTGGGCGTCATTCGGTTGGTACGTGCAGCGGGTCGATGGCAACGACCTGGCGGCCGTGGTGCAGGCCTTCGACAATGCGCGCAACCTGAGGGACGCCAAGCCGCGCGTGATCCTGTTCGATACCCTGATGGGCAAGGGCGTGCCCTTCCTGGAGCAGCGCGAGAAGAACCACTTCATCCGTGTGGATCCGCCCGAATGGCAGCAGGCGCTGTCCATCCTCGACCAGTCTTATCAACAAGGAAGCCAAGCATGAACACCGTCGCAGACAAGAAACCGCGCCTGACCACGTCGGCCATGATCGCCTCCATCGCCGCCGAGGGGCAGCGCGTGCAGGCGGCGCCGTTCGGCAAGGCCCTGGTCGAGTATGCCGCCGACCGTCCCGAGATCGTCGGTCTCACCGCCGATCTGGCCAAATACACCGACCTGCACCTGTTCCAGAAGGCCTATCCCGAGCGCTTCTTCCAGATGGGCATGGCCGAACAGTTGTTGATGGCCGCGGCCGGCGGCATGGCCAAGGAAGGGCTGGTGCCCTTCGCCACCACCTATGCGGTCTTCGCCACGCGTCGTGCGTATGACTTCATCCACCAGGTCATCGCCGAAGAAAACCTGAACGTGAAGATCTGCTGCGCCCTGCCCGGCCTGACCACCGGTTACGGCCCCAGCCACCAGGCCACCGAAGACCTGGCGATGATGCGTGCCATTCCCGGCCTGACCATCGTCGACCCCTGCGATGCGCTGGACCTGGAACAGGCCGTGCCGCAGATCGCGGCGCACCAGGGGCCGGTCTACATGCGCCTGGCGCGCGGCAACGTGCCGCTGGTGCTGGATGAATATGACTACCAGTTCGAGCTGGGCAAAGCCAGGGAGATCCGCGACGGCAACGACGTGCTCATCATCTCCAGCGGCTTCATGACCATGCGCGCGCTGGAAGTAGCCAAGGCGCTGGAAGCCGACAACGTCAGCGTGGGCGTGCTGCACTGCCCGACCATCAAGCCCTTTGATGAAGCCACGGTGGTGGAGCAAGTCAGGAGGAAGAACCGCCTGGTGGTGGTGGCCGAAAACCATTCGGTCATCGGCGGACTCGGCGAGATCGTCGCCACCACGCTGATGCGTCATCGCGTTCAGCCCGCAGGTTTCCAGATGGCGGGCTTGCCGGATGCCTTCCTCGATGCGGGGGCGCTGCCGACCTTGCATGACCGGTATGGGATCAGTTGCGAGGTGTTGAGCCGGCGGATCAGGGAGTGGTTGAAGTAAGTAGATGCTCGAGGTAGTGATGAATCAGTTCGGTCAGTCCAACGGGCGAGCGGACTGGTTCATCAGGCGCGTACGTTCGACATCTTCGATTGCGCTAGCCAGTAAATCAGGATCGTTGCGGGCACGTATCTCGCGCAGATACACGTCAATGCTGTCTTCATCAACAAGGAACAAGGCTGCATCAAAAGGCGGTAGCGTTGAGAGTGAAATACGCTTGCTCATGCTGGTCCTTCCAAGCTGACAGTGATTGGAAAGCGACGATGATTGCATGAAAAAAGGAGACCTCGGTCTCCTTTTTTCATGGCGTATTGCTGAGGCTTACTTCAGGCTCAACACCCACTTCACCAACTCCTTCGCCTCGGCCTCGGTCACCTGGCCCTTGTTGGCCGGCATCGCTACCGCGCCCCAGACACCGCTACCGCCGTTGAGGACCTTCTGGGTCAGCTTGGCTTCGGCATCCTTCTGGCCGTTGTATCTCTTGGCCACTTCCTTGAAGGCGGGGCCGACGATCTTGGCATCCACCGAATGGCAGGCCATGCAGTTCTTGGACTTGGCCAGTTGCGCATTGGCCAGGGCTTCGGCGGAAATGGCCGAACCGGCCACCAGGGTGGCGATCAACAACAGGTATTTCATGGGGGCTCCTCAGCAAGCGGTGGACGACGGTCACGCCTGCAGCGGCATTCTCCAGGCGCTTCGCAGGCGGGGCTATTCTACCCGGCTTCGCAGCCGGCCCTCTATCTGCTCCGGCGTATATCTGTCATAGATCAAATTCCATGACGGAAAGATCGCCCCGGCCACGGCTTGTCGCCATGATGGGCCGGGGATATCATGGGCGCCCGACTCATTCGGATCTCATATCAGTCCATGTCCGACCATCCCCGCCTGGAATTGCGCCAGCTGCGCTACTTTGCTGCCGTCGCCGAAGAAAAGCACTTCGGCCGCGCCGCAGCCCGGCTGCACATGACCCAGCCGCCGCTGTCGCAGACCATCGCCGCGCTGGAAGAACAACTGGGCACGCCCCTGTTCCAGCGCACCAAGCGCAGCGTGGCCCTCACGCCCGCGGGGGAAGCTCTGCTGCCGGAGGTACAGCGCATCCTGCAACAGGCCGCCGCCCTGCCCGACCTGGCCCGGCGCGCGGCCAGCGGCGCTTCCGGACTTTTATCCCTTTCCTTCATATCGAGCGCGGACTACAGCATCCTGCCCCCGCTCCTGCAGCGCTTTCGCGCCCGCTACCCGCAAGTCCAGATCGAATTGCGCGAAGCCACCACTGATGTCCAGCTGGACGACCTGATGCAGGGCAAGATCGACGCCGGCCTGCTGCTGCCGCCGTTGCCGGAGAAAGCCGCGGCCGTGCTGGATGTGCGCCCGGTGCTCTCGGAGCCGCTGATTGCGGCGTTGCCTGAAGGCGCCATCGGCAAACGCGGCCCGGTGTCGCTCAACAGCCTGCGCGAGTTGCCGCTGATCATCTTCCCGCGGCGCATTGCGCCGGCCTTCCATGACACCATCCTGTCGTGCTTTCGCGATGCGGGCGTGACACCCCATATCGGCCAGGAGGCGATCCAGATGCAGACCATCGTCGGCCTGGTCTCGGCTGGCATGGGAATGGCGCTTGTGCCACAATCCGTGTCGAATCTGAAACGCCCTGGCGTGGACTACCGCCGGCTTTCGGATGCGGCACCGGAGATCCAGACCGGCCTGGCCTGGCGCCGTGACAACCCTTCCGGCGTACTGCGCGCGCTGCTGGATCTGCTGGAGATGCCCACCTGATCCCGCCGCACGGGAATCCACCCGGCGAACTTGCGCAGCTTGGCGCGTTCCAACCGCCGTTCCGCCCAACAACAGAAAGATCAAACTCATGCTCGTCCACCCCATGCCCGACCCGATCGCCATCCACATCGGGCCGCTGGCCGTCCACTGGTACGGCCTCATGTATCTGCTGGCCTTCGCTCAATTCATCGCCGTGGGCCGCCTGCGCATCAAGCAACCGCACATCGCCGCCGTCGGCTGGAAGAAGGAGGACCTGGACGACATGCTCTTCTATGGCGTGCTCGGGGTGGTAGTGGGCGGGCGGCTGGGGGAGATCCTGTTCTACAATCCGGCGTATTACTTTGCCCATCCGGCTGACATGATCGCGGTGTGGAAGGGCGGCATGTCCTTCCACGGCGGCTTCCTCGGGGTGCTGCTGGCAATGTACCTGTGGGGACGCAAGCGCGGGCGCAACCTGATGGACATCATGGACTTCATCGCGCCGCTGGTGCCGCTGGGCTACGCGGCCGGTCGCCTGGGCAACTTCATCAATGCCGAACTGCCGGGCCGTCCGGCCGATCCCTCGCTGCCCTGGGCGATGATCTGGCCCAACGTGGACAACATCCCGCGCCATCCTTCGCCGATCTACCAGATGCTGGTCGATGGCATCCTGCTGTTCATCATCCTGTGGATCTTCGCGCGCCATGCCCGTCCGCGCATGGCGGTAGCGGCCATGTTCTCGCTGCTGTATGGCTGCGCGCGCTTCTTCACCGAGTATTTCCGGGTGCCGGATTATGAGGTGCATTTCGGTGGCATCACCATCTCGGCGGGGCAGATGCTGTCGGTGCCGATGATCGTGCTGGGGATCATTCTGCTGGTGCTGGCTTACAGGCTCAAGCAGCAAGCGCAGCCGCCTTTGGTGCCGGCAGCGGTCGCCAAGGAATGAAAAGTAAAAGCAGGTAAAGAAAAAGGGCGGGCAGCGAATCAATCGCGCCCGCCCTTTTTCCTGGTTCATCACCATGCAGCCACCATCCTGAACAATCCAATGAAACGACTCATCATCATCACGACAAGCGTGCTCCTGATCGGCCTGAGCACCCTGCTGGGCAGCAGGAGATGAGCAAAACAAAAAGCCCCGGCTGCAAACCGGGGCTTTTTGATTCGATCAGGCGGCCTGAGAAACCCGCGACCGCCTTCTCTCAAGGCTGTGGAAAACTCAAGCCTTCTTCAACGCAGCCGCCGCCTTGGCAATCTCGGTGATCTTGTCCCAGTCACCGGCCTCGATGGCCGCCTTCGGGGTCAGCCACGAACCGCCCACGCAGACCACGTTCTTGCAGGCCAGGAACTGCGGTGCGGTCTCTTGCGTGATACCGCCCGTGGGACAGAAAGACACGTCCGACAAGGGACCGGCGATACCGTTGAGCATGCCCACGCCACCGGCCGGCACGGCCGGGAACAGCTTCAGCTGACGGAAGCCCGCTTCGCGCGCCGCCATCACTTCGGAAGGCGTCATCACACCCGGCAGCAGCGGCAGGCCGCTGCGCTTGGCCGCTTCGATCAGCGCCGGGGTCAGGCCAGGCGAGACACCAAAGACCGCGCCCGCATCGCGCGAGGCCGTGAACTCTTCGGGCGAAGTCAACGTACCGACACCGACGATGGCGTCCGGCACCGACTCGGCAATGGCGCGAATGGCCGGCAGGCCGTGTTCGGTGCGCAGGGTGATTTCCAGCACGCGGATGCCGCCCGCGACCAGGGCGCGCGCCAGCGGCACGGCGTGTTCGAACTTGTCGATGGCGATCACCGGGATGACCGGCGAGGCGCGCATGATTTCCAGTGTGGTCTTCATACCGTGACTTTCTCTTTCTCAAAAATCGGCGGCAGGCCGAAGGTGGCGCCGCCCTCTTCTGCGGTTCCCACCGCGTTGCGGAACAGGCTGAACAATTCGCGGCCCATGCCGTGCTGATTTCCCGACAGGTCGCTGCTGTCCTGGCCACGTGCTTCCCACTCGGCCGCATCCACCTTGGCTTGCAGGGTACCCGCATCGGCATCCAGACGGATGAGGTCACCGGTACGCACACGGCCCAGCGGGCCACCGCCCAGCACTTCAGGGGTGACGTGGATCGCCGCCGGTACTTTACCCGATGCGCCCGACATGCGGCCATCAGTGACCAGCGCCACGTGACGCCCCTTGTCCTGCAGGATGCCCAGTGCCGGCGTCAGCGAATGCAACTCGGGCATGCCGTTGGCGCGCGGTCCCTGGAAGGTGATGACGGCCACGAAATCACGGTCCAGCTCGCCCGCCTTGAAGGCGGCCATGAAGGCTTCCTGCGAGTGGAACACCACGGCCGGCGCTTCCACCACACGATGCTCGGGCTTGACTGCCGAAATCTTGATGACCGCACGGCCGAGGTTGCCCTGCAGCAGCTTGAGCCCACCATCCGCAGCAAACGGCTTGGCCACCGTGCCCAGCACGCCTTCGTCGCCACTCTTGGCCGGTGCATCATGCCAGGTGACGATGCCGGGACGGCCATTCTCACCCTCGGCCGCCAGCATCGGTTCCTTGCAATGCTGACGCAGCCCCTGGCCGAGGATGGTGGTGACGTCGTCGTGCATCAGCCCGGCGTCGATCAGTTCACGCAGTACGAAGCCGGTGCCACCGGCCGCATGGAAGTGGTTCACGTCGGCGGTGCCATTGGGATAGATCTTGGTGATCAGCGGCACCACTGCAGAAAGCTTGTCGAAGTCATCCCAGTCGATCACGATGCCGGCCGCCTTGGCGATGGCCACCAGGTGCAGGGTGTGGTTGGTGGAGCCGCCCGTGGCATGCAGCGCGACGATGGCGTTGACGATGGCCTTCTCGTCGATCATGCGGCCCACCGGCGTGTATTGCGAACCAAGATCGGTGATCTTGGCGGCCTGCTTGGCGGCCGCCGCAGTGAGCGCATCGCGCAGTGGCGTATTCGGCGTAATGAAAGCGGCGCCCGGCAGGTGCAGGCCCATGGCTTCCATCAACATCTGGTTGCTGTTGGCGGTGCCGTAGAAGGTACAGGTACCGGCACCGTGGTAGGACTTGGATTCGGCTTCCAGCAACTCGGCGCGACCAATCTTGCCGGCCGTGTAGAGCTGGCGGATCTTGACCTTGTCGCTGTTGCTCATGCCGCTGGTCATCGGACCGGCAGGCACGAACACGGCAGGGAGATGGCCGAAGTGCAACGCACCGATCAGCAGGCCCGGCACGATCTTGTCGCACACGCCAAGATACAACGCGGCATCAAACATGTTGTGCGACAGCGCGATGGCAGTGGCCATGGCAATGGCGTCGCGCGAGAACAGCGACAGTTCCATGCCGCTCTGGCCCTGGGTCACACCATCGCACATGGCCGGAGTGCCGCCGGCGAACTGCGCCACGGCACCGGCTTCACGGGCGGCATCTTTCAGAATCTGAGGGAAACGCTCGAAGGGCTGGTGCGCCGACAGCATGTCGTTGTAGGCCGAAACGATGGCCAGCGACGGTGCCTTGTCTTCCTTGAGCTTGAGCTTGTCATTGGCAGGGAAGGCGGCGAAGCCGTGCGCCAGGTTGGTACAGGCCAGCGCGCCGCGCTGTGCGCCCTTGCGGCGAGCCGCTTCCAGGCGTTCGAGATAAGCGGTCCGGTAAGGACGGCTACGTTCGGCGATGCGTTGGGTGACGCTGGCTAAGGTAGCGTGGAGAGGCATTGTCGGTTTCCTGTTAGCGTTAACACTGTAATTTTACTACACAATTTTGGCCGAATGAAATCATACACTTAGAGCACCGCGACAGGCCAGTGCTGCCCGTCTTTTCATTGGTCACCACCATTGCGCTTCAAAACCCGTATCACTTCGGACTTTGACGCTCATCCCGCCGATGCCGTGCAGCAACGTAACGGGGCTGTCATAAACTGTAGTGAAACTACCACTTTGACGGCATTTGATGTATAGTCATCTGCGTTGTCCCGAGAACATGACCGGCACGGCCTCGCTGCTACCCGATCACGACCGCCAACCGACCTCCAACTCATGCACACCACCGCCCTGACCGACACGGCCGCCTTCAAGGCATTGCAAGCACATCACGCCACGGCAGTTCAATGGCATCTGCGCGACCTGTTCGTGCGCCAGCCCGACCGCTTCGAACGCATGCACGTGCGTGCTGCCGGGCTGCTGCTGGATTACTCCAAGAACCGCCTCAACGCCGACACGCTCGGCCTGCTGATGAGCCTGGCCCGTGAGCGCGGCGTGGAAGCGCTGCGCGAAGCCATGTTTGGCGGCGCGAAGATCAACTTTACCGAACAACGCGCCGTCCTGCACACGGCCTTGCGCGCACCGGCCGATGACCGCACCGCCCAAGTGGACGGACAGCCGGTGGCGCCGGAGGTTCACACCGTTCTGCAGCACATGCGCGACTTCTCCGAGCGGGTGCGCAGCGGCGCCTGGCGCGGCTATACCGGACGCGAGATCACCGACATCGTCAACATCGGCATCGGCGGCTCCTTCCTCGGTCCGCAGATGGTCTGCACGGCCCTGCGCGAGTATCGCCATGCGCGCCTGACGGCGCACTTCGTGTCCAACGTCGATGGCCATGATCTGGATGAGGTGCTCTCGCGCATCGATCCCGAGACCACGCTCTTCATCGTCGCCTCCAAGACCTTCACCACCCAGGAAACCATGCTCAACGCCAAGTCGGCGCGCGCGTGGTTCTTGCAGCATGGCAAGTCCGAAGATCTGGCCAGGCATTTCGTGGCCGTCTCCACCAATGCCGGGGAAGTCTCGGCCTTCGGCATCGATACCGCGAACATGTTCCCCTTCTGGGACTGGGTCGGCGGCCGCTACTCGGTGTGGTCGGCCATCGGTCTGCCGATCGCGCTGCTGATCGGCTACGACCACTTCGCGCAGTTCCTGGCCGGTGCCCACGCCATGGACCGTCATTTCCGCGAAGCACCGCTGGAATCGAACATGCCCGTGATCCAGGCCTTGATCGGGATCTGGAACCGCAACTTCCTCGACAGCGCCTCGCTCACCATCGCGCCCTATCATCAATGGCTGCGCTTCTTCCCGGCCTACCTGCAGCAACTGGACATGGAGAGCAACGGCAAGCGCATCACCCGTGACGGCACACCGGTCTCGGTGCAAACCTGCCCGGCCATCTGGGGCGATGTGGGTACCAACGGCCAGCACGCCTATTTCCAGCTGCTGCACCAGGGCACGGACATCACGCCCATCGATTTCATTGCCGTGCTCAAGCCCTCGCACGCCATCGCCGAGCATCAGGAGGCGCTGCTGGCGAACTGCTTCGCGCAGTCCGAAGCCTTCATGCGCGGCAAGGATGCCGACGAAGTACGCGCCGACCTGCAGGCGCAGGGCTTGCCGGAAGCGGAACTCGCGGCGCTGATCCCGCACAAAACCTTTGACGGCAACCGTCCCAGCAACACCCTGCTGCTGCCCGAACTGAGCCCGCATGCGCTGGGCGCGATGATTGCGCTGTACGAACACAAGACCTTCGTGCAGGGCGCGATCTGGGGCATCAACAGTTTCGACCAGTGGGGCGTGGAACTGGGCAAGGTCCTGGCCAAAACCATCCTGGCCGAACTGAAGTCCGATACCGCACCGAATGTCGCGCAGCACGACGCCTCCACCAGCGCCCTGATCGCCCTGGCGCGCCAGGCCCGCGACACCAGCCGCGCTGCGCAGCAAGGCTAGCAACCACGTAGCGCCGATCCGCTACTTCACGCACAAGAGACAACACACACCATGGCTACTTCTGATTTCGATCTGGTTTTATTCGGCGGCACCGGCGACCTGTCGATGCGCAAGCTGCTGCCGGCACTCTACGCCCGCGATCGCGCCCGCGACCTGCCGGCAGATGCGCGCATCATCTGCCTGGGCCGCGACGACAAATCGCGCGAGGATTTCCTCAAGCTGGTGGAAAAGGATTCCAAACCCCACGTACCGGCCGCCAACATGGACGCCACCGTCTGGGAACGTTTCACCGGTCGCCTCCAATACGCCTCGGTCAACGCCAGGGAAGCCGACAGCTTCAGCCACCTGAAGGAGGCCCTGCGCGAGGTCGACGGCCTGGCCCGCGTGTTCTACCTGGCCACGCCGCCCAGCCTGTTCGCCTCCATCTGCGAGAATCTCTCCAAGGCCGGCCTGGTCACGCCAACCTCGCGCGTGGTGCTGGAAAAGCCGCTGGGCCGCGACCTGGAAAGCGCCCGCAACATCAATGCGCAGGTGGGCCGCTTCTTCCAGGAATCGCAGATCTTCCGTATCGACCACTACCTCGGCAAGGAAGCCGTGCAGAACCTGCTGGCGCTGCGCTTCGGCAACGTGCTGTTCGAGCCGCTGTGGCGCCGCGAATGGATTTCCGATGTGCAGATCACCATCGCCGAAGAGCTCGGCGTGGGCGGCCGCTTCGATTACTACGACACCTCCGGCGCCCTGCGCGACATGCTGCAGAACCACCTGCTGCAACTGCTGTGTATCGTGGCCATGGAGCCGCCCGTCTCCAATTCGGCCGATGCCGTGCGTGACGAAAAACTGAAGGTGCTGCGCTCGCTCAAGCGCTTTACCCCGACCACGCTGGCCATGAACGTGGTGCGCGGCCAGTACCGCGCCGGTCACGTCGATGGCGTGGCCGTCCCCGGCTATCGCAAGGAAGCCGATGCCAATCCCGATTCCCGCACCGAGACCTATGTGGCCGTGAAGGCCGAGATCGATACCTGGCGCTGGGCCGGCGTGCCCTTCTACCTGCGCACCGGCAAGCGCATGGCCGATTCGCTGGCCGAGATCGTGGTGCGCTTCAAGAGCGTGCCGCATTCCATCTTCGCCCACCAGAACGACACGCCCAACTGCCTGGTGATCCGCCTGCAGCCCGACGAGGGCCTGCACATGAACCTGATGGCCAAGCAGCCCGGCGACGGCATGCGTCTGCGCCCGGTGGAACTGGAGCTGGACTTCCGCGAGAAATTCAAGACCCCGCGCATGGATGCCTACGAGCGCCTGCTGCTGGATGTGCTGCGCGGCCATCTGACCCTGTTCATGCGCAGCGACGAACTGGAAGCCGCCTGGGAGTGGGTGGAACCGATCCTGAACTACTGGGACCAGCAGGAAGCCGACCCCGTGCCCTACAACGCCGGCACCTGGGGACCGGCGGCGGCCAGCGCCCTCATCGGTCGCGATGGCCTGCAGTGGCGCGAAGAAGCGCTGCCCGAGGTCTGAGGCCCGGCCCCTAGCGTCATCAGGTCCACGTCATGTCCATGCTGCTCGACTCCATTCGCACCCACATCAACTCCCTCTCCAAGTCGGAGAAGAAGGTGGCCGCGACCATCCTCGCCAATCCGCAGCTGGCATTGGCTGAGAACCTGACGGCGCTGGCCAAGAATGCGGAAGTGTCGGAACCGACCGTGATCCGCTTCTGCCGCGCCATCGGTTACGAGGGCTGGCATGATTTCAAGCTCAAGCTGGCGCAGAGTCTGGCGCTGGCCCTGCCGGGCGCGGATGAGACGCTGGCCCAGGATGACCTGGCGGCCGATCTGGTCAACAAGATCTGCAGCCGCTCCATCAATACCCTGCTGGATCTGCGCAACCATTTGAATCCGGACGCCATCCAGCTGGCGCTGGACGTGCTGGCGCGCGCCAACAAGATCGAGTTCTACGGCCAGGGTACGTCCGGCATCGTGGCCAACGATGCCCAGCACAAGTTCTTCCGCTCGGGTGTACCGACGGTGGCCTACTCTGACCCGCACATCCACAGCATCGCGGCCTCGTTGTTGAAAGCCGGTGACTGCGTGGTGGCGATCTCGCAGCGCGGCGGCAATGCCGCCCTGCTGCGCTCGATCCAATTGGCGCGCAAGGGCGGTGCCGACATCATCGTGCTGGGTCCGTCCGGCACTCCCCTGGCCGAACTGGCCACGGTACTGGTGCCCATCGACCTGTCCTTCAACATCGATCCCTATACGCCCATCTCGGCGCGCCTGGCGCACCTGGTGGTGATCGACATCCTCGCCGTGGGCCTGGCCCTGCGACGCGGACCGGAATTCCGCAAGAAGATGCAGAACGCCCAGAAGTCCCTGCAGAAATTCGACATGCAGTTCGACTCCTTCTTCCGTTGAGAGGACTGCGACGGATCAAGGATCACTCATTGACCGACAGACAGCGCAGCGCCAATGCGTACAATGCCTTGTCCCCTTCATTCTCTTTAGCAACAGGACTTTCCATGAGCCAGCTTGACCAGTTGAAGCAGTACACCACCATCGTGGCCGATACCGGCGACTTCCAGGCGATGAAAGCCTTCGCCCCGCAGGATGCCACCACCAATCCCTCGCTGATCCTCAAAGCCGTGCAGAAGGCCGAGTACAAGCCGCTGCTGGAGTCGGTCGTCAAGGCCCATGCCGGCAAGAGCACCGATGAGATCATCGACCGCCTGCTGATCGCCTTCGGCCTGGAAATCCTGAAGCTCATCCCGGGCCGCGTCTCCACCGAGACCGATGCGCGCCTGTCCTTCGATACCGCGGGAACGGTGGCCAAGGGCCGCGAGTTGATCCGCCTGTATGAGGAGGCCGGCATCGCCCGCGAACGCGTGTTGATCAAGATCGCGTCCACCTGGGAAGGCATCCGTGCCGCCGAGATCCTGGAGAAGGATGGCATCCGCTGCAACCTGACCCTGCTGTTCTCGCTGCCGCAAGCCATTGCCTGCGCCGAAGCGCGTGTCCAGCTGATCTCGCCCTTCGTCGGCCGCATCTATGACTGGTACAAGAAGTCCACCGGGCAGGAGTACACCGGCAGCGATGATCCGGGTGTGCAGTCGGTCAAGTCCGTCTACAACTACTACCGCAAGTTCGGCTACGCCACCGAAGTGATGGGCGCGAGCTTCCGCAACACCTCGCAGATCGTGGAACTGGCCGGTTGCGACCTGCTCACCATCAGCCCCGACCTGCTGCAAAAGCTGGCCGACACCGATGGACCGGTCGAGCGCAAGCTGAGCCAGGAAGCGGCTGATGCCGCCCAGATCGAGCGCATCTCGCTGGACGAAAAAGCCTTCCGCCTGGCCTTGAACGGCGATGCGATGGCTACCGAAAAACTGGCCGAAGGCATCCGCCAGTTCGCCGCCGACGCAGTGAAGCTGGAGCAGATCGTCGACGCATTGCGTTGAGCAAGCCGATACAGGCAGTCGCCTCAGGAGGGCCGACCCGACGGCCCCGATCAAGCGGATGATCAAACCATGGTCGCCGCTTCCCGGGTCAGGCTGGCCGGCCTGCCACGCGCCGGCTGGCACCGGAAGAAACTCACGGTCGTCTGCAACTGCACCGCGCGGCGGTTCAGTTCTTCCGAGGTCACCGCCAGTTCTTCCGAACTGAGCGAATTCTGCTGAATCACTTGCGCCAGCTGGCTGGCCGCCTGGCTGATCTGGCTCACGCCCGCCGACTGATTCTCGGAGGATTGCACGATGTCCTGCACCAGCGCCGAGGTGCGGGCAATGGTGGGCACCATGTCGTTGAGCTGGCGCTCGGCGGCGCAGGCGAGCGTCACGTTGCTGCGGGCGAGCTCGTCGATCTCCTGCGCAGCCCACTGGCTGCGCTCGGCCAGCCGACGCACTTCGGCAGCCACCACCGCAAAACCGGAGCCGTGCTCGCCGGCATGTGCCGCTTCAATGGTCGCGTTCAGGGCCAGCAGGTTGGTCTGGTAGGCGATGTCGTCGATGACCGCAATCTTGCCGGCGATCTGCTGGATCGCGTCCACCATCTGCTTGACGGTATCGGCACAGGCCCGCGCCTCGACCGCGGCGGCAGAGGCGATCTGGTCGGTTAGCCGCGCATTCTGCGCGGTACTGAGGATGGATTTGTGGATCAGCTCCAGTGCCGTGCTGGTCTGCTCAACCCCGGAAGCCTGCTCGGTGGAGGCGCGCGACAGGGATTGCGCGGTAGCGCTGACCTCCTCGGCAGTACTGACCAGACCTTCGGCATTGCCGCGCACCTCGCTCACCACCAGGCAGAGACGATCCATCATCTTCTGGATGGCGTGCATCATGCTGTCCCGGTAACGCGTCTTGACCCTGACCTTCTGGACCAGGTCGCCATCGGCGAGCCGCTGCATCACCGTCACCACATCTCCCGGCTCGCCGCCCATCTGCCGCAACAGAGTCCGTCCAAGCAGCCAGCCGGCACCGAGCAGTATCAGCAGCACCCCGCCAGCCAGCAGGGTGACCGTCTCCAGCGCATCGCTGATGATCGCGCGCGCACTGAGCGCACCGGCCTCGCCCAGCGCAACGTTGTAGGAACGGTGGCGCCCGAAAGTCACCTGCACGGCATCGATGGCGGCCCGGAATTCAAGCATGGCCTGAGGCAGCTTGTTCTCGCTGCGGTCTTCATCGGCCACCTTCAGCAAGCGCCGCGCCACCTCATCGAAGGCGACGATGCGGGACTGATCATCGGCCAGCATGGCCGCATCGGTCTCGTCGGTGATATAGGCATCCGCATAGTTCTTGAGATAACGGTTCAGGCGCGCGTGCTGCGCCTCCACTTCCTTGAGGAGCCGGGCGCGGTCGAGCGGCTCGGGATCCACCAGATACTGATAGAGGCGTCCCTGGATGGCATTGAAGGCAGCCTGTGCATCGTCAAGCGTGGTGACACTGGGCACGGTGTTGAGCTGCGCATAATTGGCGGCGTTGTAGACATTCTCGATCTGACGCAAGCTGACAGCCGCCGTGGCGACCAGCCCCAGCAAAGCCAGCAGGATCAGCACCGACAGGCGCTGACCCACGGTCAGCGTGCGAAATCCTGGCCTGGACATGATTTCCTCCCCCCAGAGGTGTGGCGATGGCGATATGCCAGAGCGCGCTCCCTCCGAGCTGCGCCCTGCCGTTTTGGCAACGAACTTATAGCGCACGGCCTGGCTTGTCAATCAAGGCCGGTATCCACCATGCAGGAGGCGGAAAAGAAAAATGCCACCGCGCAACACTGCGCGATGGCATTCTCCCTCCATCTGACGGCGCCCCCGCGCGCAAGCCGCCGTGCAGGTTCAGTCAAAACTGATCTGCACCTTCATCATGCGCGAACGATCCCCGGCAATCTCGAAGGCCTCCACCGCCTGGGCGATGGGATAAGTCGCCGTGATCAGGGGCTTCACGTCCACCAGCTTGCGATTCATCAGTTCCACGGCCATGGCGAACTCTTCATGGAAGCGGAAGGCACCGCGCCAGTCCAGCTCCTTGCCCACCAGCAGATTGGCCGGGAACTGGATATCGCCACCCAGGCCGACCTGCACGATGATGGCTTGCGGACGCAGCGCTTCGAGCGCGCCCACCAGCGCGCGTTCATTGCCGCTGGCTTCGAAGAGCACATCGAAGCTTCCCTTGTCGGCGGCATAGCCCTTGAGGGCATCGGGCGTCTCGGCCATGTTGATGGCTCGGTCCGCACCCACTTGCAGGGCCGCTTGCAGCGGCATGCTGGCCACGTCGGTGACCACCACTTCCAGCGCACCGGCGCGGCGCGCTGCCACCACCACCAATGCACCGATCGGACCGCAACCGGTCACCAGCACCCGCTTGCCCACCAGCGGACCGGCGCGGCGCACTGCATGTAGCGCCACCGACAGCGGTTCGGCCATGGCGGCCTCGCCATCGCTGACATGATCGGCCACGATGTGGGCCTGCGAACGTTCGATGATGATTTCCTGGCGGAACGCACCCTGCACGTGGGGCGTGCGCATGGCGCTGCCATAGAAGCGCATGTCCAGGCAGTGGTTCTGCTTGCCTTCCTGGCAGTACTTGCACACGCCACACGGACGGCTGGGCGAGATGGCGATGCGGGTGCCCGGTGCAATGTCGGTGATGGCCGAACCGACTTCGGCGATCTGGCCCGAGACTTCATGGCCCAGTACCATCGGTTCCTTGATGCGCACCACGCCAAAACCGCCGTGGTGATAGTAGTGCAGGTCCGAGCCGCAGATGCCGCCGGCCTTGACCTTGACCTTCAGCTGTTGCGGCTGCAGGGTGCCGGTCTCCAGGGCCTGGATGCGCAGGTCGTGCGGCGCGTGAATGACGAGTCCTTCTTGCATGGTCTTCTCCGAAATGAGCCAAATGATTTACAAGGTAGCCGTCACGCCACCATCCACATACAGGATGTGACCATTGACGAAGCGCGAGGCGTCGCTGGCCAGGAACACGGCCGCACCCACCAGGTCTTCCACATCGCCCCAGCGGCGCGAGGGCGTGCGCGCCACCAGCCAGTCAGTGAACTTGGCATCGTTGACCAGAGCCATGTTCATCTCGGTCTTGAAATAGCCGGGGCCCAGGCCATTGACCTGGATGCCGTACTTGCCCCAGTCGATGGCCATGCCCTTGGTGAACATCTTCACCGCGCCCTTGGTGGCGGTGTAGGGGGCGATGCCGGGACGGCCCAGCTCGCTCTGCACCGAGCAGATATTGATGATCTTGCCCGCGCCACGCGGGATCATGTGGCGCGCCACGGCTTGCGCGGCATAGAAGACGCTGTTGAGATTGGTGTTGATGAGGTCGTGCCAGTCCGATTCCTTGAACTCTTCCAGCGGATTGCGGCGCTGGATGCCGGCATTGTTGACCAGGATGCCGATGGCGCCGATTTCGCTTTCGATCTTCTGCACCGCGGCCTTCACGTCCTCGGCAGAGGTCGCATCGAAACTGGCTTCATGGATGGTATGGCCCTCGGCACGCAATTGCGCCGCGACGGTCGCCAGCTTGCCGGCATCACGTCCGTTGAGCACGATGGCCGCGCCCGCTTCAGCCATGCCGCGTGCCAGCGCCAGGCCGATACCACCGGAGGAACCGGTGATGAGGGCCAGCTTGCCCTCCAGGGAAAAGCCCTGCAAACCTGCGGGCAATGGGGTGGTCTTGATGGTCATGAGGTGTCTTTCTTCTTGTCGGAAATTTCGTTGTCAAACCCTGCCCTGCCCGTGATGGCGCAAAACAGGACTCAGTGCTGCTTTCCGGTCTCGCGCTGGAAGGCGGCGATGGCGTGATACTCCGCCTCCAGCTTGGCCGGAATGGCTGCAAAGATGGGTTGCAGGCGGCCATAGACCGCCACCGCATCTGCCTCGGGGACGTGCTGATTGGTCGAACCGACCATGCCCGAGATGACCGACAGCGACGGCACCAGGCCCAGCGCCCAGGCGCCCAGCACGGCTGCGCCGAGACAGGACGATTCCACACTCTCCGGCACCACCACTTCGCGGTTGAAGATGTCGGCCATCATCTGGCGCCACAGGGCCGACCGGGCGAAGCCGCCGGTGGCCATCATGCGTTTGGTCGGCCCGACCAGTTCCTCCAGCGCGGGAAGGATGCTGTAGAGATTGAAGATCACCCCTTCCAGCGCCGCGCGGATCATGTGGTGCTTGCCATGATGCAGGGCCAGACCGAAGAAGGAACCGCGCAGGTCGGCATTCCACAGCGGCGCGCGCTCCCCGGCCATGAAGGGATGGAACAGCAGGCCCTCGGCACCGGGCCGCACCTGCTCGGCGATGCGGGTCAGGGCTTCATAGGGATCGACGCCCTCTTCGCGCGCCGCTGCCGCTTCGGCCGTGGCCAGCTCGTCGCGCACCCAGCGGAAGATGTTGCCGCCATTGTTGACGGGGCCACCGACCACCCAGTGATTTTCAGTCAGGGCATAGCAGAACAGGCGGCCATGCGGATCGGTCAGCGGTTGGTCGATCACCGTGCGCATGGCACCGGAAGTGCCGATGGTCACGGCCACATGGCCGACCTCGATGGCGTTGACGCCCAGGTTGGAGAGCACCCCGTCATTGGCGCCGATGATGAAGGGCGTATCGACCGACAGGCCCAGGCGCCGGGCCATCTCCGGCGACAACGCCGGCAGGCGGTGCGTGGTCGGCACCGGCTTGGGCAACTGCTCGGGCCGCACACCCAGCAGGTCCAGCGCGCCCTTGTCCCAGGCCAGTTCCCGCAGATTGAACATGCCGGTGGCCGAGGCGATGGAATGGTCCACCACCCACTCACCGAAGAGCTGGTACAGCAGGTATTCCTTGATGCCGACGAAGCGCGCCGCCTTGTGGAAAATCTCCGGCTTTTCATGGCGCAGCCACATCAGCTTGCACAGCGGTGACATCGGGTGAATCGGTGTGCCGGTACGGCGATAGATGGCATTGCCGTCATGCTCGTGCTTGATGCGTTCGGCCCAGACCGCGGCGCGGATATCGCCCCAGGTGATGCTGTTGGAGAGCAGGCGATCCTCCGCATCCAGCGCAATGACGCTGTGCATGGCCGCGCTGAAGCACAGCAGCGCGATGTCTCCGGGCGCCACCCCGGCGGCCTTGACGGCCCCGGCGATGGAGGCCAGCGCAGCGGCCACGATCTGGTCCGGGTCCTGTTCCGCCATGCCCGGTTCGGTACAGAGGACCGGATATTGCTCTGCATGCTGGGCCACCACCTTGCCATCAAGCGTGAAGACCACGGTCTTGGTGCTGGTGGTGCCGATATCGACGCCGAGCATGGTGGGTGCGGAAGAGGACATGTGAATTTTCCTTATGGGACAAAGCAAGACGCCCGGACCAGCCGGGCGTTGCGTGTGGTCTTAGACGACCAGGTTGAGCAACATGATGAAGATGATAGCAACAACCGAGATCAGGGTTTCCATCACCGTCCAGGTCTTGAAGGTCTCACCGACGCTCATGTTGAAGTATTCCTTGACCAGCCAGAAGCCGGCATCGTTGACGTGCGACAGGATCAGCGATCCGGCACCGGTGGCCAGTACCAGCAGTTCCTTGTTGGTGCCGGGGATCAGCGCCACCAGCGGGGCCACGATGCCCGCGCCGGTGATGGTGGCGACCGTGGCCGAACCGGTGGCCACGCGGATCACGCCCGCCACGAACCAGGCCAGCAACAGCGGCGAAATCTGTGCATGCACGGCCAACTGACCGATGGCGGTGCCCACGCCGGAACTGACCAGCATCTGCTTGAAGCCGCCACCGGCGCCGATGATGAGCACGATGGCCGCCGTCGGGGCCAGGCTCTGGTCGACGAATTTGAGCACTTGCTGGCGGCTGAAGCCACGGGCGATGCCAAAGGTCCAGATGGCCAGCAGCAGCGCGGCCAGCAGCGCCACAATGGGGTTGCCGATGAAGTCCATCAGGTCGCGCACGGCGTGGCCTTCAGGCAGGGTGACGTCGACGAAGGTCTTGAGCAGCATCAGGAACACTGGCAGCAGCACCGTCACCAGGGTGGTGGTGAAGCCCGGCAGGTTGGTGGTCTGCGGCTCACGCGCCAGTTGCGCCATCAGTTCCTCGGAGGGCTTGATGTTGACGTAGCGAGAGATGAAGGCACCGAACAAGGGACCGGCGATGATGACGGTCGGCAGGCCCACCAGCAGACCGTAGAAGATGGTCTTGCCGATGTCGGCACCAAAGATGCCGATGGCCAGCAGCGGCCCCGGATGCGGCGGCACCAGGCCGTGCATGACCGACAGGCTGGCCAGCATGGGCATGCCGATCTTGAACAGCGGCACCCCCGAGCGGCGCGCCACGATGAACACCAGCGGGATCAGCAGCACGAAGCCGATCTCGAAGAACAGCGGAATGCCGACCAGGAAGGCGCCCATCATCATGGCCCAGTGCACCCGTTCGCGGCCGAAGGCGCGCACCAGCGTCTGGGAAATCTGGTCAGCCCCGCCGGATTCGGCCATCAGCTTGCCCAGCATGGTCCCCAGGCCCAGCACGATGCCCACGAAACCGAGCACGCCACCAAAGCCGTCCTGGAAGGACTTGACGATCTTGGGCAGTGGCATGCCCGAGATCAGGCCAAGGAAGCCCGAGGTGATCGTCAGGGCGATGAAGGGGTGGATGCGCAGGCGCGTGATCATCAGGATCAGCGCGAGGATCGCAATGACTGCATTGAACAGCAAGGTGGCGTCGTGGCTCATGCCCAGCATGGGATCTCCGATTGCCGATAGCCGATGGCGTACCGAACCGGACATGGGCGCAGCGGCGCGGCCCACCTGGCGGCATGGGGCAAACGTCTCCTGCGGCCTGTCCTGATGGAAGGCACGGCATCTGCACTATCTGCGTAGTGTTTTATTGCGGAACCCGCCGGGATGCGACGAGCTCCGTTCCTGAGTGTGGTATGTCTCAGCCAGCCGCCGCCGTGTGCCCGGAGGTTCGGATGTTAGCGTTAACATGGGGCGCGATGATAACGCTAACATTTTGCAGCGGTCAAACACTTGTTGTGTTGCGGTGCGGCAGAAGCGCGGGCACAGCAGAGGAGGAGGCGATATCCATTGTTTTGCGGAAATACATGAAAGGACTTCCAGGCCGCCAAGAGCGCAGCGCAAGCAGGTATCATGTCGCCACCCTGAACGACCGTCCTCCCCTGCCTCCATGACCCAGCGCGCAGCACCCAAGTCCAAGCCCAAGTCCCCATCCGCCGTGCGTGGCAGCCGTGCCACCGGGCGCGTCACCATCATCGACGTGGCGGCCGAGGCCGGGGTGAGTCCGATGACGGTCTCGCGTGCGCTGAAAAATCCCGGTCTGGTGCAGGAACAGTCACGCCAGCGCATCCTGGAGGCCATCGCCCGGCTCGGCTACGTGCCCAACCAGGCTGCCTCCACCCTGGCTTCGGCGCGCTCGCAGGTGATCGCGGTACTGGTGCCCTCGCTCACCAATGCGGTCTTCATCGAGACCCTCTCGGGCATCCGCGATTATCTGGCCCACGCCGGTTACCAGTTCCTCATCGGCGAGACCGGCTATGCGCGGGCCAAGGAGGAGCAGCTCATCGCCACCTACCTGGCGCATGCGCCGGCCGGCTTCCTGCTCTCCAGCAGCCAACAGCATGAGATCCTCCAGGCGCGTCCCGCCAGCCGCGACATTCCTGCGGTGCGCATGTTCGACCTGGGCCGCAGCCAGCAGGATTTCTCGGTCGGCTTCTCCCAGACCCGCGCCGGTCATGCGGTGGCCAGACACCTGGTGGAACGCGGCTACCGCCGTCCGGCCTTCCTGGCGGCGCAGCTGGATCCGCGCATGATGAAGCGCCGCGAAGGCTTCCGCAAAGGCTTGCTGGAAGCCGGGATCACGCCCGAGATTGAAGTCCTGCTGCCCGAGCCCACCACCGTGGACATGGGCGCGCAACTGCTGCGCCGGGTGCTGGAACAGCATCCGCACTGCGATTCGGTGTTCTGCTGCAATGATGACCTGGCCCTGGGCGCCCTCTTCGAATGCCAGCGCCAGGGCATCAGCGTGCCGCGCGAGATGGCCATTGCGGGCTTCAATGACCTCTCCTGGGCGGCCTGTGCCACGCCCTCCATCACCACCGTGGTCACGCCGCGTTACGACATCGGCTACAAGTCCGCCGAAATGCTGGTGCGTCAGCTCAAGGGCGAGGACATCCCCAAGGGCCGGCTGGACCTGGGTTTCGAGCTGGCCGTGCGCGAGAGTACCTGAAGCGCGACAGTAGCCGACCCGAGCCGCATCCCCCGCATCGGTGGACGAATCGGCGCCAATCATCCATCCATTGTCGTGTCGTGGCTCTGGACAGAAAACCGCCATTCTCTACAATCTCCCAATGTCGTTCGTCCTTGCAGCAATGCAGATGTGCAGCGTCATGTCCTCCATGTGATGCAAGAATGCAGAGAGGCAGCGAGGCAGAGGCGGGCGACATTCTTATAAATAATATCCAGATTCTCAAATCCGGATCACCAGGAGTATCCCTCATGCAGACATTCACCGGTCTTTGCAAACCCGCCGCCATGGCGCTGCTGCCCCTGTGCGGCGCGCTGGCCTTCCTGCCGGCCAGCGCCCAGACGGCGCCCGCTGCGGCGCCCGTGGTCAAGTACGACCTGACCTATGACATCATCAGCCCGGTCCACAGCCAGCACGGCATGGTGGCCACCGAACAGGAACTGGCCACCAAGGTCGGCGTGGATATCCTCAAAAAGGGCGGCAATGCGGTTGACGCCGGTGTGGCCGTGGGCTTTGCGCTGGCTGTGGTGCTGCCCAACGCGGGCAACATCGGCGGCGGTGGTTTCATGATGATCCACGATGCCAAGACCGGCAAGAACGTCGCCCTGGACTTCCGCGAGATGGCCCCGCAGCGCGCCACCCGCAACATGTACCTGGACGACAAGGGCAACGTGGTCCCGGGCCGCTCGCTCTACACCCACCTGGCCGTGGGCGTGCCGGGCACGGTGGCGGGGCTGTCGCATGCGCTCTCCAAGTACGGCACGATGAAGCTGTCGCAGGTCATCCAGCCAGCCATCGAACTGGCCGACAAGGGTTATCCGGTCAGCCGCAGCCTGGCACTGATCCTCTCGGCCGAGCGCGAACACCTGGGCCAGTGGGATTCCTCCAAGGCGATCTTCTTCAAGGACGGCCGCCCGCTCAAGGAAGGCGAAATGCTGGTCCAGAAGGACCTGGCCAAGTCGCTGCGCCTGATCGCCAAGGAAGGTCCGAAGGCCTTCTATGACGGCGCCATCGCCAGGAAGATCGTGGCCGAGATGGACAAGCACGGCGGCCTCATCAGCGCCGAAGACCTGAAGAACTACAAGGTCGTCGAACGCGTGCCGGTCTCGGGCAACTATCGCGGCTACCAGGTCATGTCGATGCCGCCGCCGAGCTCGGGCGGTGTCCACATCATCCAGATGATGAACATCCTCGAACGCTATCCGCTCAAGCAGTACGGTGCCGACAGCGCCCAGACCATCCACCTGATGGCCGAAGCCATGAAGCTGGCCTATGCCGACCGCTCCGAATACCTGGGCGATCCGGATTTCACCAAGGTCCCGGTCAAGGGCCTGATCTCGCGCGCCTATGCCGACGAACTGGCCAAGAAGATCAACCCCGACCGCGCCACGCCCTCGGCCGAGATCAAGCCGGGCCAGCCACAACCATATGAAAGCGACCAGACCACCCACTTCTCGGTGGCCGACAAGGACGGCAACCTGGTCGCCACGACCTACACGTTGAACCTGAACTTCGGCAGCGGCATCGTCGCCGCCGGCACTGGCATCACGCTCAACAACGAGATGGATGACTTCGCTGCCAAGCCGGGCGTGCCCAATGCGTTCGGCCTCATCGGCGGCGACGCCAATGCGGTCGGTCCCTACAAGCGCCCGCTGTCGTCGATGTCGCCCACCTTCGTGCTCAAGGACGGCAAGCCCTTCCTGGTCACCGGCAGCCCCGGCGGCAGCCGCATCATCACCACCACCCTGCAGACCATCCTCAACGTGATCGACCACGACATGAACGTGGCCGAAGCCACCATCACCCCGCGCATCCACCACCAGTGGGTGCCGGACCAGCTGCGCGTGGAAAAGGGCCTGTCGGCCGACACCCTCAAGATCCTCCAGGACAAGGGCCAGAAGATCAGCGTGCAACCCTCCATGGGCCGTACCCAGACCATCCAGATCAAGCCGGATGGTTTCGACGGCTTCTCGGATCCGCGCAATCCGGATGGCCGTACCCTGGGCTTCTGATGCACTGAACCGGCCACCGAATCAGCCGCCGGATCAGGCGCTGTACCCGGCACCGAACATGGCTCCCGACTGACTGGTCGGGAGCCATTTTTTTGTCGCCATCCCGACCAGCGTCTTGCACATCAGTGTCGGCACTCAAATAAAAATTCATCTTTTCAGTTGCTCAACTGAACCCGGTAGTCGGCAATAAAAACTTATCGTCCATCTGGCACAATAAATTTCTTCGAACTCTGGCGAATTTTCTCTCTCGGCAGTCCATCCGATTTCAAGAAACGTACGCCAATCCCTGAAATCCGCTTCCGTGGCGGCTTTCCAAGCACATCCATCTTTCACTACGCTTTGTTTCTGAATAAATTCAAAAGTAGATAAGAAATATTTCGAGACAAACATCGAAATGCTAAGAGTCGCATTTCGTTAATTTTTTGTTTTTCCCTTTTATTCCCTTGATCCCCTTATCAGGACAAATTCACGCCATCACTATGGCAGGCGTTTGTCACTGAGCACGTTATTTATCCCCTTGCGCATTCATGTCGCACCGACATGGCACACCGTCCATGTCGTGCTATCGGCTTGCATTGATCGAGGAGAGCGTGCGTGACCCGATTTCGACTTGTCAATTCCTAGGGAGTACCACCATGACCATCACCGTCCTGAAGCTGTCCGACGCCGACGCCTATCTCAAAAACATCTCGATCAAGACCATCAAGGACGTGCGCGCCCTCGACGTGGACCTGATGCTGATCCTGATGAATGGCGACCGCATCATCATCAACAATGGCGCCGTCAGTGCCATGAGCGCACCGGAATCCTCCCTGCAGTTCGCCGATGGCAAGCTGCCGCTGGCCAGCGTGTTCCAGCAGATCGACAAGATCGATGTCTCGCCCGAAGCCAACCTCACCGTCAGCTCCAAGGAAATCACCCGCTACAACCAGAACAACGCGAAAAACAAGAAAGCCCGCAAGGACGAGGAGGAGGACGGCGACAAGCCGGTCGTCGTCGAACCGGGAGAGCGCGACCCGGCCGTCGCTACCGACACCCATGGCAGCGGCGGCAATACCGAGCGTCCCAACTTCACGCCCACGAAATCCCCCGACAACCAGAGCCAGATCGCCGATGCCGAAATCAACTCGCAGAATGAAAAGAACTGGGGCGTGCAATGGCCCATTGCCGCCGGTGCACTGGCATTGCTGGCGGCGGCCGGCGGCGGTGGTGGTGGTGGTGGTGGCAGCAGTGGCGGCGGTGGTGGCGCTGCTAACGGCAACAGCGGCGGTGCAGGTGCTGGCGCAGGCGCTGCAGCCGGCAGCGGCGCAGGCACGGCCGATCCGTCCGCGAGCGACCTCCGGGGCAGCGTCGCGCTGGGCGCCATCCAGAATGCGAACATTACGGCCTATGACGCACTGGGCAATGCCCTGAGCGAGACCGTAGCGGTGGTCGACGGCAAGTACACCCTGAAACTCAACCGCGCCCTCTACAAGGGCCCGATGCTGCTGGTGGTGCGCGACAACACCCCGGGCCTGGCCGACAACTTCATCGATGAAGGCACCCAGCTGCAAACCGACCTGGGCGCCCTGCCTCTGCGCGCGGCGGTCGTGGCCAGCGGCGGCAACCAGACCGTCAACGTCACGGCACTGACCGAACTGGCGCTGCTCAAGGCCGGCCTGGACCAGGGCGTACTGCGCCTGGCCGACCAGCCCGAAGTCAATGCAGAACGCATCATTGCCGCCAACAATGCCGTGAGCGGCTTCTTCAAGGTCGATGCCCTGGCCACCGAGGTGGTGGTCACCACGGTAGCCGCCGCCAACGGACGCACCATCGGCATCGCCAACCCGAACTTCAACAGTGCCCTGAGTACGGAGACCCAGAACTATGGTGCGGCCCTCAAGGCCATTGCCAACCTGGTACGACTGGACAAGAAGACCTACCCTGATCAGGCAACCGTGCTGGACCGCCTGGCCGGCATCGCCGCGCGCGCCGTGCGCCTGGCCAGGGAGAAGGAAACCGCCCTGAGCGCCAGCGACATCAATGAACTGCTCAAGACCACCCTGACCGAAGATCAGATGGAAGTGGTGCGCTCAGGCATCACCGGTACGCGCGATGATGGCAGCCAGGTCCGAACCATCGACAGCCTCAATGAGGTCAAACAGAAGGCCCTCGACGCCTCCGCAAAAATCAGGGCCTACGCCGACAGCAACACCAACCCGGCACCGACCAGGACCGACTATCAGAACCTCGGCATCGTCGGCATCGACGATACATTGCACGTCACCGCCATCAACAGCGCCTTGGCGACCTCCAAGGTCAATGGGGCTGCCGTGGCCAGGCCGCGTGATCTGCAAACCATTGTCGATGCCTATCTGCGCATCCTCAATGAGGCCGGAGATACCACCAACGCCGCACCCGATCCCACTGCCGCCGACTATGCCGCCATCGGCGTGGAAGTGACTCTCCCCGCCAACGCCG
The DNA here is from genome assembly GCF_022627875.1 of Herbaspirillum sp. C7C8. Lineage (NCBI taxonomy): Bacteria > Pseudomonadati > Pseudomonadota > Betaproteobacteria > Burkholderiales > Oxalobacteraceae > Herbaspirillum > Herbaspirillum sp. C7C8. The sequence goes on along the minus strand of NZ_JABXGG010000020.1, from coordinate 4,756 downwards.
CGCAGTTGCTCAATTCGGTACTGCACGGCAAGACGGTCGACGACATCAACACCGTCCCCAAGATCAACATCCTGGTACAGGCCGCCAACGCCATTCACGCGCTGGCCAAGGGCAAGATCGAGGCCCTGGATGCCACGCCCTTGACTGAAGAGGCGCTGGCCCGCCTCCAGAGCCAGTTGACCACGCTGGGGGTGAGCGCGCCGCCCAGCGGCACCCTGCAGGCCGTGATCGGCGCGATCCGGCTCAGTCCTGACGGCGGCCAGGATATCGACAGTCTGGTGAAGCTGCAAAACCTCGCCACCAAGGCCCAGGATGCGCAGCTCAAGATCAACGCCTACGCCGACGACGACAGCAAGCCCGTCCCCGATGCGACTGACTATCGCGCCATGGGCGTGGACAAGATCGATGGCAGCAATCTGGCGGCCATCAATTCCACCCTGGCCAGCCCGACGGTGCAGTCAGCCCAGACCGCCAGCCCGCGCCTGGTGCAGTCCATCGTCACGGCTTACGAGCACATCTTCCAGGCCGCCGATGGCACACCCGGCAACGCAGATCCCGCCCTCACCATCAACGATTACACCCTGATCGGACTGAAGGCCGATCTGCTCACGCAGCTCATCGGCGCCGCGCAGCACGTCATCGATGCCGCCAACGGCATCGCCAAGGACGCGTCGCCCAAGCCCGACCGGGAAGACTTCGTGGCCCTGGGCCTGAATGAGCAAAAGCTCACTGCGGCCAGGAGTACCGGCATTTCCTTCCTGGGAGACACGATCGATGCCAGCACCATCGACAAACTCACCCACGACAGCAGCGGCGCGTCCATCCCCCTGTCCTTGACCTGGATGCCACACTTGCCGGGTCCCAGCGTGACTCCTCCCGTCCCATCAACAAAAGTGGCCTGGAGGAAGGTGCAAGCCTCTTCATCAAGCCTGTTGCCGTGGATAGCAACGATACCAAGAGTATCCAACTAGCGTTCTCCGGCGCACTGGATGTCGCGCTGGACAAGTTGGTGATGGGCACCAGTGACAGCAAGGGCCAGACCACCACCGTGCAAAACCTGACGCTGGGCTACTACTGGGTGGCGCAAAAGCTGGAAAACGCCAAGGGCGGGCCGGGTGACGATGAAATCCTGGTCGGCACCACCAAGGATCGGCAAGCGACCGTCATCGAGACGGGTAGCGGTCGGGACACCGTGACCGTGGGCAAGTTTGGCACGGCAGCCACGAACCTGGAGGCCACCATCAGCGATTTCCAGCTGGGGGTGGACAAGGTGAAGGTGTTTTTACGCCAGGGTGACCATCAGATGAACTACCAGAACATCACCAACGCCAACTGGCAGCAGTTTGCCCCGCGTGCCGAGCAGAGCGCATCCGGCGGCGGCACCAAGCTGGTAATCGATCTGGATGGCGCAGGGCCAGGAACGGATAAGTACACCCTGTACCTGCCCACCGTGCCTTTCAACTACGACACCAACACCAAGAGCATCTTCGGTCTGTAAGCCTCACCGCTCCGTCAGCAGCACCCCGGCCCACCCAAAGGGCCGGGAACCGCTGCCGGACTCATCACTGAAATCGAGAAAGGAAGGAGACCCAATGTATGTCCCGAACAATAGGCGACGGCCGCGACTTCTGGCGGCCCGGCAACGAAGACCTCCCCATGCTGGTGGAACGCCTCTGCGCGCAGCAGGAAGACCGCGCCTGGCTGAGCGGCCCGGAGCATCCTGACACGGTCGCGGCCAAGGTGTCGCAGGACTGCAATGCGCCCGGCATTGCCCTGCCCCAGCTCACCGATGCCGCTTACTGGAACAGCGCCCTGCTGCTGCCACCGGACTGGTTCAACCACGCCTCCGCCACCGCCAGTGCGTTGCGGCAAGAGCGTGATCGCGACCAGCAAGACCTATGACACCGCCACCGACATCATGGATTCATACAAACTCGCCATCGGCCAACGCCTGCGCACCCTTCGCCTCAAGATGGGCATCAGCCAGAATCTCTTCGCCCGAGCGCTGGAGACCGCGCCCAACCACATCTGCCAGATCGAGCACGGACGCTGCATCCCCGGTGGCAAGCTGCTGCGCAACATGCACGAGCAGTTCGGCATCGACATCACCTGGCTGCTCAGCGGCCAGAGTGCCAACACGACCAGCAGTCTCTTCAGAAGCGAGGTCGCCGCGCTGGTGGCCAACTATGCGCGCGCCGATTCCAATGGCAAGGCGTTTCTGGTCTATGCCGCCAGTTTTTTGATGGAGGAATTGATACGAACCCCACACCCGATCCCGCCAGCGCCACAGCTCGCCGCAGGCAGCGCTCCCTGCCAGGACCCGCCGAGTGCCTGGCACCCCACGCCTGACTCCTGAGGCCCGATGAGGCCGAGGCACCCAATGTCCCCTGAGAAAGGAACCCCCATGCACAACCAACTGATTCAGCAGCCCCTGTCCGATGAAGAACTCGACACCCTCAGCGAGCTCCTCGACAACATGAAGCCGTGGGCCATGAACATCGAAATGCTCGACGGCTTCTTTGCCGCGCTCGTGTGCAGTCCGGAGGTGGTGCTGCCGGGCGAGTATCTGCCGGTCATCTTTGGTGGTGAACCGGCCTTTGACAGTGAAGACCATGCCTGCACGGTACTGAGCCTCATCATGCGCCACTGGAACACGATTTCCTCGGCCCTGCATCGGACGATGAGGCAAGGTGGTATCTACCTGCCCGTGTTGATGGTGGATGAGCACGGCATGGTCGGCGGCAACGATTGGGCCTGGGGCTTCATGCGCGGGGTGCGGTGTCGTCCGGCGGGGTGGCACACGCTGATGGAGACCGAGGAGATGAGTGAGTGCATGTTGGCCATCATGGTCCTGCTGCATGAGCACTCCCCCGATCCGGCAACGCGTCCACCGGCCATCGCTGCGGACCGTCGGGAGGAACTGCTGCACACCATGATGACGGACCTGACGCAGATCTATCGCCACTTCGCCCCGCAGCGCCAGCAGAGCTATGGGCTGCCCATGCACTGCAAGGGCTTTGTGCTGGATGACGAACGTGCCTGTCCCTGCGGAAGCGGGCAGAAATACAAATACTGCTGCGCGGTGCGCACGCCCACCCTGCATTGAGACCACGCCACCCGGCAGGCGCACTCGGCGATGCGGCTCAGTCGCGCGCGTCCAGTGTTTTGGGATAGACCTTCACCAGCACGATCTTCGGCCCCGACATGCGTTTGATGACCACATCGAAGGCGGGGAACTCGATCTTCTGGCCTTCCTTGGGCAGGTCGCCCAGTTTTTCCATCACCAGGCCGCCGACGGAGTCGATACTGTCGTCATACTCGATGTCGATGCCCAGCATGTGTTCCAGGGTCACGATGGGCAGGCTGCCCTTGCCCAGCAGGGTGCCGTCATCCTGGCGGCTCCATTCGCCGGTGTTGTGGCGGAATTCGTCACGGATCTCGCCCACCAGAAAACTGAGCATGTTGTCCAGCGTGATGAAACCCTGTGGCGGCTGGCCCTTCTTGCCGATGATGGCGAAGTGCGGCATGCCGGTACGGAAGCGCCGCAGCAGGTCCAGCGCCGGCAGGGCCGGGGAGATGAACTGCACCGGGCGCAGGTAGTCTTTCAGGTTGCTGATGGCGCGGCCATCCTGCTGCGCCAGGAACACATCCTTGAGGTGCACCAGGCCCAGCACCTGCTGGCCCTCGGCGCCGAAGTAGGGGTAACGCGAATAGCGGTTGCGGTAGATGATGTCGAGGTTCTCTTCCAGGCTCTTGTCATCGCCCAGGGACACGATCTCGCTGGCCGGACGCATGATGTCGGCCACGTCCAGTTCGGCGAAGTTCAGGCTCTGCGCCAGCACGTTCCATTCATCGCGGGTGAACTTGCCACTCTTGCCGCTCTTGCTGCCGGCACGCAGGATGAGCTTGAGTTCGTCCGAGGAATAATGCGCATCGTGACCATGACCGGCCCCCAGCCCGGCCACGCGCAGCAGCCAGTTGGAACTGGCGTTGAGCACCCAGATCAGCGGATACATGCCCCAGTAGAAGCCGTACAGCGGTACGGCACACCACAGGCCCAGCTTCTCGGGGCTGCGGATGGCCATGGACTTGGGCGCCAGCTCACCGGCCACGATGTGCAGGAAGGAAATGACGAAGAAGGCGAAGACGAAGGACACGCCGTGAATCAGCTCCTGGTTGGTCACGCCGACCAGGGTGAAGAGTGGTTCGAGCAAGCGGGCGAACGCCGGTTCACCGATCCAGCCCAGGCCCAGCGAGGCCAGGGTGATGCCCAGCTGGCAGGCGGAGAGGTAGGCATCGAGCTGGTTGTGGACCACGGCCAGGATACGGCCGCGCATGCCTTGTGTCTTGGCGATGGCCCGGATGCGCGTTTGACGCAACTTGACCAGACTGAATTCTGCTGCAACGAAAAAACCGTTCAACGCAACCAGGAAGAAGGCTGCGACGATCAGCAATATGTTTTCCAACGAGGGTTCCTATCGGGGTTGTCAACGGGCCCGGACGCCGTGAGCGGGTCCGGACTGCGTAATTTAACACGCATGTGGCTTGGAACCTGATTCGTTGTCAAAAAAGCATCTATGCACAGGCCGCATGAGGATGAGAGCCTGCGCGCACGCCTGACCGGTGCAGCGGCTCCACCTGGAGAGGGCAGGCGGCAGCGCGGATGGCTGCCACTCCTTCTAGAACCCATTTCATAAATAGGCGTGAGATGCGTTCTGTCCAGAAAGGGCGCTGGCAAGGCGCGCGACGCGTCGTG